>CAMDMN010000147.1 GCA_945901965.1 Legionella genomosp. 1
TAATGGGACAGCCGTGTAAACATAGATGCTATTAAATATTTAAAGTGATAATATTGCCACATTCATTGCCCATGAAAAAAAAGAATAAACACATGGAAGACATAGTGCAAGTTAATCCTAATAAAATATCTGCCAATAAAATTTTAAAAGACTATTACGGTTTTGATAAATTTCGTTTACAACAAGAAGAAATTGTAAATGACTTAATATCAGGGTTAGATTTATTAGTCTTAATGCCAACAGGTGGCGGCAAGTCAATTTGCTACCAAATACCTTCGATGGTTCGTGAAGGTGTTGGTATTGTGGTCTCACCATTAATAGCCTTAATGGAAGATCAAGTAACTGCCATGAAATTGCAAGGGATTAGAGCGTCATATTATAACTCATCCTTAACAAGTGTTGATGCAAGAAAAGTACTAGCACAATTACATAATAACGAATTAGATCTTCTCTATATTGCTCCCGAACGCTTACTTAGCGAAAATTTTCTAAGTCGCTTAAATGAATGTAACATAGCTTTATTTGCAATCGATGAAGCTCATTGCATCTCACAATGGGGGCATGATTTTCGTCCTGAATATGCATCCTTAGGCTTATTAAAATCACATTTTCCTAATATTCCAATAATTGCATTAACAGCAACAGCTGATTTGCAAACTCAAGAAGATATTAAAGCTAAGTTAAAATATAATCCTAAACAATATGTAGCTTCGTTTAATCGCCCAAATATTCACTACAAAGTAATTTTTAAATCTAATCCGATAAAACAGCTTACGCAATTTTTAGAAACAGAAAAACAACAATCAGGAATAATTTATTGTGGCACGCGTAATGGTGTTGAACGCGTAGCGCTTAAATTACAAGAGCTTGGATTTAGTGCTCGTGGATACCATGCAGGCCTTTCTCATGCTGAACGGCGTGAAGTACAATCATTATTTCGTCATGATAAAATTGAAATAGTTGTAGCAACTATCGCTTTTGGTATGGGCATTGATAAATCTAATGTACGTTTTGTAATTCATTATGATTTACCTAAAACTATTGAAAGCTATTATCAAGAAACGGGGCGTGCTGGTCGAGATGGCTTGCCGGCTAAAGCATTATTACTATATGATCCTTCAGATAGTGGCAGACTTCGCTCATGGATAGTATCTTTACCGAATGAAGCACAAAAAAGAATAGAGCATAATAAATTAAACCATATGCTCGCATTTTCTGAAGCCACGCACTGTAGAAGACAAATATTATTACGCTACTTTGATGAAAAATTTGAAACTGATTGTGGCTATTGTGATATTTGTGACAATCCACCAGAAATTCAAGATGCAACGGTTGATGCGCAAAAGATCCTTTCTTGCATTTATCGCTTACGCCAAAACTATGGCTTAAATCATGTAATTGATGTACTTCGCGGCTCGACTTCAGAAAAAATCACTCAATTTGGCCACCAAACTCTTTCAACCTATGGTATAGGAAAAGATAAATCTCAAACCTTTTGGAAACAATTAGCCTGGCAATTAATTCACCGAGACTATTGTTTTCAAGATCTAAATCACTTTAATGTTTTAAAATTAAATTCTAAAGCAATTCCTATATTACGTGGCGAAGAAAAGATTGCTTTAGCAATACAACATATAGAATTAATTAAAGATAAGCCTAAAAAGAAAAAAGATAAAAACAATGCTATACCAATTACTAACAGCCCACTATTTGAAATTTTAAGAGCGCTTAGAAGAAAGCTTGCTAACGAAGAAAACAAACCGCCTTTTATGATTTTTAGCGACATGACGTTGCATGATATGGTAAGAGTTAATCCTCAATCATTAGATGAGCTTTTAACTGTATCAGGTGTTGGGCAACATAAATTAACCCACTACGGTCAATATTTTTTGGATGCAATATTAGAAGAAACAGAAACAGTGTAGCCTGGTTAGCGGCAACTACGAGCTAACTTCAGCGTCATTGCGAGCAAAGCGAAGCAATCCAGTGGCCTTAAGATGCTCACTAGGCCACTGGATTGCTTCGTCGCAACACTTCTCGCAACGACGGTTTTACCCACCTGACATATTACGTAATAATAAAGCGCTGCACAAAATAAGTGAAGATACCTCAGGACCCAACCTACAAATATTATGGCTATTTATTAAATTTTCTTATTAGCATTGGCAATTGCTTTACGAATTCCCATTGATTCTTCTGAATCGTTAGGTAGAACTGCTAATAGTTTTTCCCAATAACTTATAGCTTTCTTATAATCTTTTCCAAGATAAGCATCCATAGCAAGCATTGCTAAAACATCGGGCTCTCTTTGATTTTTCTTATATGCAATTTTTAATAAATCTCGTATTTCACTATTAAATTTATGCTGATTTAATTCCCATAAACTTAAAGCATAATTAACTATTATTTTCGTATCTTTAGGATTTAATTTATAAGCTTTAAAATAAGCTTCCTTTGCCTCGTCATATCTACCCAAACTTGCATAAAGACGACCTAATAAGAACCAACCTTTTGCGCTCTTGGGATCCTCTTTAAGCTTAACTTTAAGTCGCTCTATTAAATCCTGCTGCCCATTTGTAGATTTTAACATTAAATTGACTTGATCTGTAACTTTGGCTTGTTTAATGAATTTTTGATATTGAAACCAAGAGCCAAAATTTAAATAAGCAAATATTAATAGGATAAAAATAATAGGCGTAAATAACATTAAGCTTAATTTATATTTTCTTAAAGGATAAAGAGCAAAAATTAATGCCATAATTAATAATAATCCTAAACTAGATAATAGCCACCACTCATTCATCAATTGTATCCTGTGCGTCACTTGACCGCTTTAAACAACTTCGCCAAAAAATAAATAATCCAAATGCTAAAAATAATGCAGGACCAAACCACAACAAATAAGTAATAGTCTTAACAGGGGGTTTAAATAAAATAAAATCGCCATAACGCTCGGTTGCATAATCAATAATTTCTTTATCAGATTTACCTTCTTTAACTAAAAGATAAATTTCCTTCCGTAAATCCTTAGCAAGACCTGCATTAGAATCTGCTAAATCTTGATTTTGACAAACAAGACAACGTAAATCATGTAATAAATGGTGGAATTGTACTTCTTGTTTAGCTGAATCTAGCGGATAAATTGTATTCGCACTTGCAGTTAGCTGTACTAATGAAAGCAAGATAGCTAAAATTAATTGCTTCATAGATTATGCTCCATCTCATTTATTCTTGGCATAAATTCTTTTTGCCAAATCTTAATATTTAAAATACCTGCATATCTAAATTTTATAGTCCCAAATTTATCAATAAGAAAAGTTTCAGGAGCACCATAGACACCTAAATCTATAGCTAATTTACCATCAAGATCACTACCTATTAATTTATAAGGATTGCCCCATGAACTTAACCAATTAATCGCATCATCTTGATTATCTTTATAATTAAGGCCATAAATAGTTATCCCCTCACGCGCTAATTGTAATAAAAAAATTTGCTCATCAACGCATGCAGAACACCAACTAGCCCAAACATTTAAAATCGATATTTTTCCATTTAAATTATTTTCGGAAAATTTTAAATTAGGATTTCCTAATACCGAAAGAGAAAATTTTGGTAATGGTTTACCTAATTTAGCCGAAGGTAAATTTTTAGGATCAAGTGATAAGGAATACCAAAAAAATCCAATTAAGATAATAAATATAAATAAAGGAATTAATCGTAAAGCTAAAACTTTCATACTTTAGCCTCAAAGCTTAATTTATCCTTTTTTCGCCATTTTAAATAATAGCGACTATCAATTAAAGCTAAAAAGCCACCAAAGAAAATTAAAAACCCGCCACCCCAAATAAAGCGCACAAATGGTTTATAATAAAAACGCACCGACCATGAATCCTGATTAATAGGTTCACCCAAAGCTATATATATATCCCTAAATAAACTTACATCAATAGCTGATTCAGTCATGGGAATATTGCCAACATTATAAATTCTTTTTTCAGGGAATATAGATTTTTCATAACCATTGGAACTAATCATAAAATGAGCTCTATTCCCATGATAATTAGCACCAGTTAAAGATGACTCACTCACAAATCTAATATCAAATCCCGCAAAGTTTAGATGTTCACCTGGCGACATTTTCACATCAGATTCAATACCATATCCTGATGATAGAGTAATACCAATTACAGTTAGAGCTAAGCCAAAGTGTGCTACTACCATTCCTAAATATGCAAGCCCTATTGCCATAAAGCCATTTACTTTAGCCCTAATTAATAAAGCCTTTAATGTACTTAGTAAAACCCAAAAAGCTAAGACCAAACCTAAATATACGTATAGATTAAAACTTTTTGTAATAATAATTTCTAATAAGGCAGGAAGAAAAATAGATAATAACCCAACAACACTAAGCGAAGAATAAAGACGCTTAAGTCCATCACGATGCCAATGCAATTGCACACCTACTCCCATCAATATTAATAAAGGGATCATTAAAGGAATAAAAACTGCATTAAAATATGGTGCGCCGACTGATAATTTACCCAAACCTAAGCCATCAATAATTAATGGATAAATAGTTCCCATCAATATAGTAAGCATTATAACCATTAGAAATACATTGTTTAATAATAGAGCTGATTCTCGTGAAATCAGATTTAAATTTTTAACTCTTACAACTGATTTTGCCCGCAATGCAAATAAGCCTAATGAGCCACCAATGACTACTACTAAAAAAATCAAGATATATAAGCCCCGCTCAGGATCAACGGCAAAGGCATGAACTGAGGTTAATACCCCTGAACGTACTAAAAATGTACCTACTAAACTTAATGAAAAAGCAGTTATAGCTAAGAGCAAAGTCCAGGCGATAAATTGCTCCTTTTTTTCAGCAACAGCCAATGAATGGATTAACGCAGTCCCCACAATCCACGGCATAAATGACGCATTTTCAACAGGATCCCAAAACCACCAACCACCCCAACCTAATTCACGATAAGCCCACCAACTGCCTAAAGTAATACCTGCAGTTAAAAAACACCATGCTGCTAATGTCCAAGGTCTTGTCCACTTAGCCCATGAAGATTCAACTCGTCCAAGCCATAACGCCGCAATTGCAAAAGCAAAAGCCACTGAAAACCCTACATAACCCATATAAAGCATAGGTGGATGAAATAAAAAACCTGGATCTTGTAATAATGGATTTAAATCTCGCCCAACCGTTTGTAAAATTTCAAATTGGCGTAGAAAAGGATTTGAAGTAGCAATAATAAATAATATAAAGCCAATAGAGAGCAAGCCTAAAACTATAAGTACTCGTACTTTAAGCGGCTCGAATAGATTTTTAGAAAATAAATTAACGGCAAACATCCATAAACTTAATATAAATACCCAAAGTAACATGGATCCTTCATGCCCACCCCAGACTGCGCAAAGTTTATAAAATAGAGGTAGAGACTTGCTTGAATTCATTAATACATAACTAACAGTGAAATCATCTGTTATAAAACATAGAGTAAGGGCTACATATGCAAGAGCTACAAAAATAAATTGTAAAGGCACATAAATTTTAACCGATGCCTGTAAGTCTTCTTTATCAAATATTATCCCTAGAGTAGGTACAATAACGAGCATAAATGCAAATAGTAAAGCCAAGAGCAAAGCAAATAAACCAATTTCAGCAATCATTATTAACCCTATTTTTAAACTAGCAAACGTAGCCTTGATACAGCCATATCATTACCCACAAGTTAATTTCATCTTGGCAAGTGAGCGGAATCCGAGCCACGACCGTTAGGAAGTGGAGATCTTAAGAACCCCACTCCCTAACGGTCGTGG
>CAMDMN010000148.1 GCA_945901965.1 Legionella genomosp. 1
GAAAGGTTTAGTTGTAAAATTCAAATACTATTTAAATAGTATAGTGGTTTTATTATTAGTAAGTATTTTTCTATTCTTATCTATTCGTAACCTTTCAGATCGGTTATCATACTCAAAGTTGGGTAAGATCTTGGGTAATATTAGAGCCATCATTTTTTTTATTATAAATAATCAATTGGTTGCAACGCAGTTCGATTCCGGCCCTGGGCACCATATATAGATTTTGGCTTCATTATGTTATTCCGTCATACTTTTACAGTTATATTATTTGCGGTATAATCCATTATAAAGTACTAATCGCTCCTTACTAGATAACTACAGTTTTGTAGTTTTGTAGCCTGGATGCAGCGAAGCTTAATCCAGGTTTAAGGTCTTTGTTAAATTCCCGGATTACGCTTCGCTGCATCGAGGCTACATGTACTAGCTTGACTAAATAATACAGGTCGGCTTATATAATTAATTTTTAAAACCCCATACTAAATATGGAGATCTATGTGAGTAAATGTTTATTAATTGTTGCGTTGTTGTTTTCATTCTCAACAATTGGATTAGCATATCAAGAAAAAGATAGCGAATTAAAACCTCGGATAAATTCTGACATTTTAGCTAATAAAATTGTTGATAAAGATTATCATTCAAATTCTAAGCCTTATCCTCTTTATGTTAGTGTTTTTGGTGGCGGTGGTTCTTTATTTACTAAGAAAATTGAACAAACAGGTCTTGCTTTTAATCAAGGGTCAAATCTAAACGTTCCTGTTGATGTTTCTGGGTCAGGATCTAGAAATTCTGTAGGATTTGGGGGCGTGCACGTTGGCTATAAATGGCTTGATCTATTAAAATCTAATGAGGGCTCTAGATGGGGTTTAACTCCTGCTACTGAGATAGAGGGCTATTACTTGGGTGGTACACAGCGTGATAACTTAAATAATAATAAAAACAAATCGGCTGATTACAGTTTTAAGGCAACGTATCCGTTACATAACGGCGTGTTTCTTGCTAATGCTATTTTGAATATCAATCCTTTGGATAAGCTTAAATTTCATCCATATTTAGGTGCTGGAGTTGGTGCTGCATTAGTTGCAACATCTGGAGCTGAATCAATCCAAACCGCACCAGAAAAATCAAGTCTTAATTATTATGGTTCAAAATCTAATTCATCAGATTGGGCTTTTGCAACCCAGGCTAAACTTGGTTTAAGTTTAGATTTCACCTCTAGTTCTAGTATATTTGCTGAATATCGCTTTTTATATCTTGCACCATCGCAATATACTTTAGGCTCTACTAAGAACCAATCTAATATAGCATCATCTAGCTGGGATATTCATATGGGTGGTTTGTATAGCAATATGGGTACCTTAGGCGTAAGATATGATTTATAGAAATTTTAATTTTTTATTAACTCTTATTATGAGGTTATTATGACCTTTGTCGTAACTGAAAGTTGTATAAAATGTAAGCTGACTGATTGCGTGGAAGTATGTCCTGTTGATTGTTTTTACGAGGGACCTAATTTTTTAGTTATTGATCCTGATGAGTGTATTGATTGTGCACTGTGCGAGCCTGAATGCCCTGTTAATGCGATTGTTTCTGAAGATGATTTGACTGGTGATAATCGCCAATTTATTGAGTTAAATGCTGAGCTTGCAAAATCATGGCCAAATATTACAGTTAAAAAAGATGCTCCTGCTGATTCAAAATCTTGGGAAGACGTGGAAGGAAAACTTCAATACTTAGAAAAAGTGTGGAAGAAATAGCAGATATTGCTGACAATGCTATATCTTCATGTCAGCGAGTATTAGGTGAAAAAGGGCGCTTAACAACAGCTATTCCTGGATTTATTCCTCGCGAACAACAAATTCAATTGGCATTAGCCATAGACCTTGCCATACATGAAAAAAAACATTTAGTGGCTGAAGCAGGAACTGGTACTGGTAAGACATTTGCCTATTTGATTCCTTGTCTTTTAAGTGGAAAAAAAGCATTAATTTCAACCGCTACAAAAACTTTACAAGATCAGTTATTTCAAAAAGATCTACCTATGTTGGTAAGAGCGCTAGGATTACCCACAAAAATTCAAAATCTTAAAGGACGCGCCAATTATCTTTGTAAATATCGTATTGAACTGCATGCCGAAGAAGGTCGTTTTATAACCTCTGAAATTGCTCATAAAGTCTTACATATTCGCGATAAGCTTGCCCAAATTACCCATGGTGAACGTGGTGAATTGCCTGAAATTAATGAAGACTCATCTGTATGGCCTCTGGTCACTTCAACTACTGATAACTGTTTGGGAAAAGATTGCCCAGTTAATCAAGAGTGTTTTTTGGTTAAGGCACGTAAACGTGCTATGTCTGCTGATATTGTAATTATTAATCACCATTTATTTTTTGCAGATTCCCGTTTAAAAGAAGATGGATTTGGTGAGCTTCTGCCTGGTGTTGAAGTTGTGGTATTTGATGAGGCGCATCAACTAGCTGAAATTGCTGCTAATTTTAATGGTGATAGGATAAGTACACGTCAATTTAGCGATCTTCTTGATGATAGTATTCGTGAGTGGCCGGTACTTGATTTAGCCAATCAGCCATTAAAAATGCTTAGAATTAAGCTTGATAAGCTACAGGATAAATTATTGCTTGAATTACCTTCTAGAGATGAGCGCATTAGTTGGGATCAATTGGTTGGTAATAAACTATTTATGAGCGCATGGGATGCGTGGCTTAACTTATGCTATGAGTTATTGGAGTGCTTTGAATCTAGTGAAGTCGATGAATATCAAGGATTAAAGCGTTGTAAGGATCGCATGGAAGAACTAACTGCTAGTATTAAATCTTATACTGAAAAATCTTTGAAAAAAATACGCTGGGTAGAGCGGTTTAAACATCATATAGTATTTCACGCAACTCCTTTTGATATAGCTAAAGAATTTCAAGAATTATTAGCGCGGCAAAATAGTGCCACCGTCTTTACTTCAGCAACACTTACTATGGCTGATTCTTTTGATTGTTTTACTAAGCCTCTAGGATTAATGAAGGCAGAAACTTTATTATTGCCTAGCCCATTTGATTTTTATCAACAGGCATTGCTTTATTTACCAAGAGAATTACCCGATCCTAAAAATCCTAAATATTATGAAGCGCTGTTAGCTAAGGCCTTGCCTATCATAAAAGCATGTGGTGGACGATCATTTTTCCTATTTACTAGTCATAAAGCACTAAAACAGGTTGCTCTTTTACTGTCCAATAAATTAAAATACCCACTATTAATTCAAGGTGAAGAAGCAAAGCCTATTTTATTAGCGCGTTTTCGTGAACTTGGTAATGCCATACTTTTAGGAACAGCTTCGTTTTGGGAGGGAGTAGATGTAAAGGGTGAAGCTTTATCTTGTGTGATAATTGATAAGTTACCGTTTGCAAGCCCTAATGATCCAGTTGTTAGAGGAAAAATGAATCATTTAGAATCATGTGGATTATCAAGCTTTGATGAATTATCACTGCCAAATGCAGTGCTTACATTAAAGCAAGGGGTAGGGCGCTTGATTCGTGATACATCAGATCGCGGAGTATTGATGATTGCGGATCCTAGGTTAACAGGTAGAGAATATGGGCAGCGTATATTTAAAAGTTTACCGCGAATGCGAAAAACTAGAGATGAGACAACCGTGTTAAATTTTATTAATACATTAGGACTACGTGAAAATTGTGAAAATGATGAACTTATTAGCGATTGATACATCAACTGATATAGCTTCAGTTGCAATTTCATCTAAAGGTAAGATATATAAAGCAGAGCAGGGTGGTTTGCAAAAGCATGCTGAATATTTATTGCCATTAATTGAGAGCTTACTTTTAAATGCAAATTTATCTTTAGAAAAATTAGATGCTATTGTTTTCGGGAGTGGTCCTGGTAGCTTTACTGGGTTACGTATTGCATGTAGTGTTGCTAAAGGTATCGGTTTTGCTAAAGACTTACCTTTATTTCCAGTATCTAGTCTGCAAGCTATTGCATCAGAAGCTTATCTAAATGAAAAAAGAGATGTTAATATTTTAGCGATGATTGATGCGCGGATGAATCAAGTCTATTGGGGATGTTATAATCGAGAATTAGATATTGTAGAAGAGCAAGTTTCATCAATTTCTGATATTACGATAAATATAGAAAAGCCATTAATTCTTGCCGGTGTTGGTTTTGAAGCTTATGAAGCCTTATTGCCAAAAGAAATACAAGCAAAAATTATACATAAATGTCAAATTTATCCAAAAGCAGAAGCAATGATTCGTTTAGTTGAAGCTCAAAAAATTAAATCAGTTAGTGCGGCAGATGCATTGCCAATTTATGTACGTAATCAAGTAGCTCATGTAGCTAAAAAAGGGGTTTAATATGGATAAGAAATTACTAGATATTTTGGTTTGTCCAATATGTAAAGGTAAATTATTGCTGAAAAAGAAAGAATTAATCTGTGTCTTTGATAGGTTAGCTTACCCAATTCAAGATGGGATCCCTGTTATGTTGGAATCTTCGGCAAGAACGATTTCATTAGAGGAAAAAGATAAATTATGAACATTGATTTTCATGTAATTATTCCTGCACGTTATCAGTCAACAAGGCTTCCAGGTAAATTATTAATGGAGTTAGATGGCGTTACAATATTAGAGCGGGTTTATTTACAAGCAATTAAGGCGAAGCCTAAATCAATTATTATAGCCACAGATAGTGAAGAAATTATGGCCTGTGCTGCAAGTTTTGGGGCTAAAGCTTTATTAACATCAGTTGAGCATTTATCAGGAACAGATAGAATTGCCGAAGTTATTAGTTTAGAAAATTATGCAAAAGATGAAATTATTGTTAATGTCCAAGGTGATGAGCCATTTATTGCTCCTGAATTGATATCTCAAGTAGCATTATCTATTGCTAGATCTGATGCACCAATGGCTACATTATGCTGGCCAATTGAAAATCTTGATATGTGCTCTAATCCTAATATAGTAAAGGTAGTAAGAGATAAAGATGATAATGCACTTTATTTCTCAAGATCTTTGATTCCATTTAATCGTGATGATAAAGAAAATATTGAGCATATATTTAGACATATCGGTTTATATGCTTATAAAGCCTCATTTCTTAAGAAAGTGGTAACCTTACCTGTATGTAAAATAGAAGCTATTGAGGCACTAGAGCAGCTACGTGTGTTGTGGAATGGTTATAAAATTAAAGTGGATCTTGCGTGTGTTCCACCTTTGCAAGATATTAATACTGCTGATGATTTAGAAAAGGCTAAATTGCATTTGGATAAAAATTTTATTAATTAGAATTTGTTGTCCAAAGGTGTCATGTTAAAGCCGTAGGCCCAATCATGAAATATCGACTAATTTTTTTATATCGCGCTCTATTCGCGTTTTATCTCGTCTTTGCGAGTAAATCGAAGCAAACCAGATTTGTGCTTTGATAAAACTCCATTATGCTCAGGTATCTCGCCCTATGCGGGCACCTCGAAACAGTAAATTGGGTATTCATAGAAACATAATGCGTCACCGGCTTGGGTCCAATATGTATTGCTCTTTTTAGGCTCTCCGTACGTTCCTATATTCGCCGCTGCTTCTGTCCACTCATCGCAAGATAATGAACGTTGCTATTCAAATCACCAAAAGAAGTGCTGTTTTAGATCATGCAGTATTAGAAGACAATCTATTTATATTTAAAAATAAATTTCCACGTGGTGGTAAGCGCAATTTATATACGCATGAGTTGAGACAAGTTATTGTAGAAAGAGCAGGAAAAGAACCGTTAGTTCTGGTTACTAATTTAATGGATACACCGGCTGAAATTGTTAGTAACTTATA
>CAMDMN010000149.1 GCA_945901965.1 Legionella genomosp. 1
TTCATAATTTTAATGCTAAAATGTAAATATAAGTTAGTGAATGACCCCGTAATCCGCTCTGCTCCTTACGGGCTAAGCATTTCTTAGTATGTTTTGATTACTTTTATTTTTATGAAAATTGGAAATTATGCAAGAATTTAAAGATATGAAAATTTTGTTAGGGGTTTGTGGCGGGGTAGCGGCTTATAAGTCTGCAACTCTTCTGCGCGAGCTTAAGCGAAAAGGTGCTGAAGTTCGTGTGGTTATGACTCATGCAGCCCTTGAATTTATTAAGCCTTTGACATTACAAGCTTTATCGGGCCATGAGGTAAGGACCGAGTTATTTAATGCCTCCCAAGAAAATGCTATGGATCATATCGAGTTGGCACGATGGGCAGATTTTATTCTTATAGCGCCAGCCACCGCAAATTTATTGGCAAAATTAGCGCATGGAATCGCGGATGATTTGTTATCTACTTTATATTTAGTTGCTGAAAATCAAGTTATCTTTTGTCCTGCAATGAATAAGAGCATGTGGGCACATCCTGCGACTCTTAATAATTGTAAATTGCTTGCTGAAAGAGGCGATTTATTTATAGGGCCTGATGAGGGGTTACAAGCATGTGGTGAGTTTGGATTTGGCCGCATGAGTGAAGTTGATAAAATTATTTCTTCTTTAAGTTTTTATAATACGCCTAAAAGCCTTGTGGGTAAAAAAATATTGATTACCGCAGGTCCCACGCGAGAAGCTATTGATCCTGTGCGTTATATTTCTAATCAGAGTTCGGGGAAAATGGGTTATGCTTTGGCCGAAGCCGCTGTAAGGGCTGGAGCTATGGTAACTTTAATATCAGGTCCTACAGCATTAACACCGCCTAAAAATCTTAAATTCATAGAAGTTATCTCAGCAGAAGATATGTATGAGCAGGTTTTAGCTGAATTACAGGATGATATGGTTTTTATAGGGGCTGCAGCGGTTGCTGATTATCGTCTAGAAGCAATTGCTAATCATAAACTTAAAAAACAAGATAATTCTTCACTTACACTAAATTTAACTAAAAATCCTGATATTATTGCGGCTGTTGCAACGTCTCGCAAAGCTTCATTGGTAGTAGGATTTGCTGCAGAGACAGAAAATTTAATTGATAATGCTCTGACTAAATTAAATGAAAAGAACGTTGATATGATCATCGCCAATCAAGTAGGTAATGGTCTTGGTTTTGATAGTGATTTTAATAAAGTCACTGTATTAACTAAAAATAGCCAAACTGAATTATCTTTTGATCATAAACGAAAGCTCGCCGAAGATCTTATTGCAATCATTGCTACAAGCCTGCAAAATAAGGCGCTTATTACGAGTTAAACAAATTTTAAAAAAGTGGGATCTCATGGATAAAATAATTCAGTTAAAGATTTTAGACAAACGGATTGGCGATACTATTCCTATGCCAACCTATGCAACTGATGGGGCTGCAGGTATTGATTTGCGTGTTTGTATTGATGAACCTATGCAAATAGCGGGCGGCGAAACAGTTTTGCTACCAACAGGCATTTCTATTTATATTGCAGATTCAAATATGGCTGCTGTTATTCTTCCGCGTTCAGGTCTTGGACATAAGCACGGTATAGTTTTGGGGAATTTAGTGGGTCTTATTGATTCTGATTATCAGGGAGAGTTAAAAATTTCTTGCTGGAACCGTAATCAAGAGCATTTTACAATAAATCCAGGTGAGCGTATTGCCCAATTAGTTTTTCTTCCAGTGGTTAAAGCACAATTTTCTTTAGTTGAAGCATTTACTGAAACTAATCGTGGTGAAGGTGGTTTTGGCAGTTCTGGGAGACAATAAATGACAAGCCACACGTATAGACATCGATTGGTTGACCGCACAGTATTCAGAGCCTATGACATTAGAGGAATTATTGGCAGCCAATTAGATGAAGATGCTTTTTATAGCATCGGTAAAGCTATAAGTTGCCGCCTTTTAGAATTAAATCGTTCATCAATTTTTTTAGCGCGTGATGGTCGGCATAGTAGTACTAATCTTGCTATGGCTTTAAAACAAAGTTTAGTTGAGAGTGGTATTACTGTAATCGATTTAGGCGAAGTAGCAACTCCTGTAATGTATTATGCAACCAATGTTAATAGTGTTGATAGTGGGTTGATGGTTACAGGAAGTCATAATCCTGCTGATTATAATGGGCTTAAAATCGTCCTTGGCGGCAAAACATTGGTTAGCAGTGATATTGATCTACTTTTTGATTTAGTCTCATCTTCTAAGATGATAGAAGGAGCGGGACAAGAGTTGTATGTCAATATTATTGATGGATATGTAGAGCGTATAGTTTCTGATATTAAATTAAAGCGACCATTAAAAGTTGTGGTTGATTGCGGAAATGGTATTGCCGGAGCGACTATACCTAAGGTTATTATGAACCTTGGGTGTGAAGTTATTCCTTTATATTGCGATGTTGATGGTAGTTTTCCAAATCATCACCCTGATCCTAGTATTGAAGAAAATCTTATCGATTTGCGTGCTGCAGTTTTAGAATATAATGCTGATATTGGTTTGGCATTTGATGGTGATGCGGATCGATTAGGTGTTGTAACTAATGAAGGTGAAATAATTTGGCCTGATCGTTTGATGATGTATTATGCGAAAGAATTATTACAACGAAATAATGGCGCTACTATTGTTTATGATGTTAAATGCTCAAGTCACTTAGCTGAAGTGATAAAGCTTAATGGCGGCGTTGCTAAAATGTGTCCGACTGGCCATTCAATTGTAAAACAAGTGATGAAAGAAGAAAATGCTATACTTGCTGGTGAAATGAGTGGACATTTATTTTTTAAAGATAGGTGGTATGGTTTTGATGATGCGCTATATAGTGCTTGTCGTTTACTTGAAATTTTATCTAATTCATCATTGGCTGCAAGCGAGCAATTTGCGTTAATTCCTAATAGTACTAATACTCCTGAAATTAAAATCCCAATTGTTGATGAAGAAAAATTTCTGTTCATGAAGCGTTTTAGTGATGAGGCTAAATTTTCCAATGCAAGACTAATCACTATTGATGGTTTAAGGGTTGAATTTAATCATGGGTGGGGTTTATTACGTGCATCTAACACTACTCCATGTCTTGTCGCACGCTTTGAAGCACAAGATGATGAAAGTTTACGTGAAATTCAAGATTTATTTAAGGTGCAACTTAAATTAGTAGATAAAAATTTGACGATCCCGTTTTAAGATTAATCTGGTTGTAGCGATTGCATCTATATCATTACCCACAAGTCTGATGATCCTTGATGGGACTGCATTGTCTGGAGGAATCCGAGCCACGACCGTTAGGGAGTGTGGTTCTTAAGATCTCCACTCCCTAACGGTCGTGGCTCGGATTTCGTTCACCTGCCAAGATAAAATTAACTTGTGGGGAACGCTATGGCTGCATCAAGGTTACGTTTGCTTTTTAATTACCGCATAAAGCATTTCATATAGCGCTTCTTTATTTTGTTTTCTTGCTACCACTTTATCTTCTTCGGCTATTTTGAAACCATGTTTATCACATAATAATTTTATATACTCTGGATTATGGCTAAATCTTGCGCTTAATTGTAATGTAAATGGTTCTTCATCAGATATTTCATGGGAAAAAATAAATATTCCATTTTGGTGTAAGCGATTTTTTATCGCAATAAATAATGGTTCTAAGTCACTAAAATAAGGTAATACATCAGCGGCTATTATAAGGTCGAAGTCACTGGAAGTTTCATTTAAAAAGCTTAATATCTCAGCCTCAACTAACTCATCATAAATATCTTTGTTTTTAGCTTGTGCGAGCATTTTGGCACTGAGATCAACACCTGTTAAGTGCTCTGCTAATTCACGCAATATAGCTCCACATAATCCCGTCCCGCATCCTAGATCTAGGGCATTTTTAACTGCTGTAATTTCTAATTTATGTAATAAGGCTCCAATTTTATGTGGTAGGGAATATTCAAGTATATTTTTAACATGATCTTCATAATTAATAGCATAATTATTAAATAAATTATTAACATATGTAGTACATGTATTTGGATTTGATTTATTTCCAGTAAGGGCAGATAGCATAAATTCACAAGATGTATCTTGTGGATTTGCTTTCATCGCGGCTTTTAGTAAGGATATTGCTTTATCCTTCTCCCCTAATCGCATGCTAATTGCTGCAAGATTAGATAAACTCTCGAAATGATCTTTTTTAAGTTTTAAAATAGCTTCAAAGTGAGTTGTTGCTTCCTTTAAATGTCCAAGTGACATTTGTGCCACGCCAACATTATAAAGATATTCAATATTATTTGGGTCGCATTTTAATAAAACATCATAATGCATCAATGAATTTTCAAATCGATCATTATGAATAAATGTTGCTGCTAGGTTATTGCGAGCTTCTATGTGGTCTATATCTATGGTTAAAGCCTTGGTAAAGTAATCAATAGCAAGTTGGTCTTCTTTAGATTTTAAGGCAATAACACCTAGATTAGTTATTGCCTCAATATGTTCGTTATTAAGATCTAATACTTTATTAAAAGCTAATTTTGCATCTTTAAGATTAGAGGCCTCTAAATATAAAACACCAATATAAAATTGAGCCTCTATATGGCAAGGATCGAGCTCTAGTACATTTTTAAATTGGGTGAGTGCGCTATCTAAATGATTCTTGTTAAGAAAAAGTAAACCTAAATTAAAATGGGCAGTAATAAAGTCAGGTTCTTTATTTAAAGCTATATGATAGTGATGTAAAGCTTTGTTAACCTCACCTTTTAATGCATAAACCGCGGCAATGTTATTATGGGCCTGCGCATAATTTGGTTCTAATTCGAAAGCTTTTTGATAATGAATAATTGCGTCATCAAAATTTCCTATATTCTTATAAGCATTAGCAAGGTTGTTATTAATTTTTGCATCATTTGGTTTTAGTTCCAAGGCGCGTTTTAGATAGGTGATGGCGCTATCATTATCCTTAGTTTGCGCATGAGCTAGAGCTAAAAAGCAAAGAGTTTCAATATGATTTGGTGATGATTTTAATAATTCATCATAACAATTTATAGCGAGTTTTATTTCTCCTGAAAGCTGATAACAATGTCCTTCTGAAAATAATGTCCCGATATCCTTGTTAGTCATTTTTCATATTATCCATTTGATTACGTAACTGTTTTAAAGCAATAGCACGATGGCTTATGGTGTTTTTAATTTGGGCTGGAATCTCTGCTAATGTGCAGTTATAACTTTTAATATAAAATATAGGATCATAACCAAAACCATGATTTCCCTGTCTTTTTGACCATATTTGCCCATGAAGTTTACCTGTGGCAATTAAGGGAACAGGGTCGTTTGCATGTCGTACTAAAGCAATAGCACAATAAAAGTATGCTTGTCTTTCCAAGCCTTCAAAATTTTTCATATTTTTTAATAAAAGATTGATATTATCATCATCTGTTGCATCAACTCCTGCATATCTTGCGGAATAAATTCCAGGCTCACCTAAAAGTGAGGTTACGACTAAGCCTGAGTCATCAGCTAAAGCAGGTTTATTAGCTATATGGCTTGCATGTCGCGCCTTTATTATGGCATTTTCGATAAAACTTAAACCAGTTTCTTCAGCGCTAGAAATGTTTAGATCTTTCTGAGATAAGCAGTTAATCGGGGCCAACAGAGCTTTAAGTTCAGCAATTTTGCCTTTATTGCTTGTAGCTAAAATTAGATCGTTCATTAAGGTAAATTTAAAATTAAAGTTTTATATTATGTCATGAATTTATGTTTTTTTCAGAATAATAGTGTTGTTAATGAC
>CAMDMN010000150.1 GCA_945901965.1 Legionella genomosp. 1
AAACACATTATCTTGTATCTAAATGCTGTAAAAATACCTATATGTTGTGGATAAATTGGGGGTTATTTTATTTATGTCATTTAGGGTGTAAACATGTGCAGATTAACCTATTGATTTTGTTAGGAACATCTAAATCAACTGGTTAGAAATTGGTATTTATGAGGGTTTTTAATTTCATTAAATTAATTTGTAAAAAAAAGGTAAATTTTTTTTTAAAGATTTATGGCTTGATAAATATTACATCATCGTTTTTTAAATGAGTTTAAGCAGTCGTAGCCTTGTTGCAGCGCAGCGTAATCATGGGTTTCGTTGTATAAATTAAATAAAAACCTTGATTACGCTGCGCTGCATCAAGGCTACAAAGTACAAGCAACTCATGCCACACATGGCCTTTCATGCTCACTTCCATCATAAACCCTAACATTTTGTTCCGCATCTACATCAAGCGTAATTACTTTATCATGAAATATTGACACACTTGGTCGATGAGCAATACTCACGAAGGTAGTTGTGGTTAGTTTATCTTTTATAAGCTTATACATTCGTTGTTCATTTTGAGGATCTAAAGATGCTGTGGCCTCATCTAAAAATAGCCAATCTGGTTTTTTCAACAATGCTCTGGCAAATGATATTCGTTGTTGTTGTCCAGGCGATAAGCGTTTAGACCAAGCAGCTTTTGTATCTAATAACTCGATAAATGCATCGAGATCACCAACATCACGAAGGGCTGCTTCATATTGATCATCAGTATAAGTACTAACTGGATCAGGATAAGCTAAAACAGCTTTAAGCGTATCATTTGGTAAAGACGGTTTTTGCGGAAGAAAACACATCCTTTTAAAATCAGCAACTGATACTTCGCCACTACCATATTTCCACGATCCAGACATCACACTAAAAAGTGTTGACTTCCCTAAACCTGATCGGCCCTGAATTAAAGTATTTTCACCACGACGTAAACTTAAATTCATAGATCTCATAATAAATTTAGAGTCAGTGGGATATGCAATATCAAGATTGTGAACACTTAGCTCATCGGTATTACCTTCTCTTAGGTGAATGTTTCGAGCACTGGTTGTTAACCCACCTTTGCTCATGCAGTTTTCCAACGCAGCAATACGTTTGGCATTGGTTCTATAGTGTGCTAGAGATTCATATGAATCACTAAACCAGCTTAAAGATAATTGAATTTGCGAAAATGCAAACCCAATTTCCATTAATTGACCGACATTTATAACGCCTGAAAAAAGTAGTGGGGCTGCTAATATATACGGAATTAACCCTGATATTTGCTGATAAAATGAGTTAAATGCGGTTAAGTTAATTTTTACGCCAAGTATTTTGTAGGAATTTTCTTTAATTGCATCAACATTAGATCTCAATGATTCTTTATAATATTTTTTACCATGCTCTTGTTCAATACTTTGAGCATCATTGCTTAAAAGTTCTAAATTACTGCGAAAATCAGCTTCCAAGTTTTTTTGCGTATTATTTAATTTTGCTAAAGAACGACCTAGTAAATGTGTTATCAGTGTTACTCCCGCTGAATAAAGCAAAGCTACCCAAACTAAATATCCAGGTATAGTTAAGCTTGCTATTGTCAGCGCGCCACCTACCACCCATAATTGACCGATAAACATGCATATAGTCAATGCTGCTTGAAAAAGATTAATGCCTAATAATAAACTTTGTTTAATATAGCCTTTTACATCTGCTTGGATGCGTTGCGCTGGATTTTCAATTTCTTTAGGGTGACGCGATAAATCTAAATAATTATTCTCTTCATCCGCGGTATATTTATTTAGCAATTTTGTCGTTAGCCAATTGCGCCAATTAATTTCTAAAATCCCAACAAGATAATCTTTGAAAACACTTACACCGATATAACCTGCAGTTAACATAACAAAATTTTGAATGCTTGTCATATAAACTGCCATGTCGCTTGCAACAAGCGCTTCCCAAAATACAGTAGACCATGAACCAAATAGACCGGTAAGAGCTACTATGCCAACCGTTGCAATCAATACCCCAAGCAGAAGAAATATACCCTTATAACCTTCTTTAGGATCTCTTAAATACTCTTTTACATATTTATAAAACATATACATTCTCTTTAAATAAAAAGTGTAACTCCCAAGGTACGTCATCCCGAGTACAACGAGGGATCTCCATTTACTCAACATTGTGCAACATTCAGGAGCTCCTTCGCGCAAAAACACGCGCTTTTGATGACGTGCTGCTATTACACAATCTGGGAGTACTAAAAAACTACGGTGGTTATAATTTATTTATTAAGGGTCGACAGGAGCCTTGATGAATAAAAAAAAAGCATTATGTCTCTGTTATAAGAAAAAGTAAACAATATTTGGTTGTGTTGCAAAAGATAAATCAAGTTAATAAATCTCAAATTTTAGATTCAACTGATTTTTTTAAGGTTTAACAATAATCGCATCACTAACATTAGATAACCCATGTACATTTAGCTTGAATTTATTGATGTGAGCATAGATTTGGCTTGAGCTGCCGCCGTCTAAGTTAAGCGCATTTTTGCAATTAATCGGCCATGATTTCATTAATTTTGCTAAAGCTGTGGTTGTCATCGGGCTATTTTCTGTTACAAGGATTATGATTTTACCATCAGGAGAAATGCCGATAGCTGAGCGCTCTGCAATTCCTGCTTTTAATTGTGGTATTTGACCATTAATAAGCAATCTTGGCCCAGTTTGCACGGCAAAATTAACATTATTATTACCTTTATAGCTATTTAAGCTTGCTAGATGAGCTTTTTGGTTTTTAATATAAAAAATTCCCCACCAACTAATGCGTTTTAATGGACTAAATTGGTGATAATTACTAATACGAAGACCTAAAGGATTAGAATTTTTATCAAAAAATCCACCATTTATAGCAATAATGGCATGAGACTTTCTCGCAAATTGATATGCTGATGCATATGGTTTTGCAAATGAGCTTGCTAAAATTAAACCTAAATCATGTTTTTCAAGATCAATTTTAAAGGTATGAATATGCGACCATGGGCTTAATATGGAGGTGCCTAAATCGATATATTCAATGCCAGGCGTTAATTCTTGCCAATCAGTCATCGCATAAGATGAAGTTGATAATAGCAAAATTAAAAGTAAAGTACTTATATGGTAAACAATAGTTTTCCTAAACATATTATTCTTGTATCCTTGTGTGCATACATAAGAAACCAGTGGAAAAATTATGCGAACATTAATGCAAAATAGCAATATTGATGTGGTTAAGTCAACTGAAGAATTAACTGCAATAATGCAAAATATTTTAGAACGTGCTCGAGCGCATGGTGCGACTGATGCTTCGGTTTCAGTTAATAATGATAGCGGGTATTCTATAGATGTGCGAATGGGGGCCGTTGAAACGGTTGCATTTAGTGAAGACAATGAGGTAAGCATCATTGCATATAAGGGCTTTTGTAAGGGAGGAGCATCTAGTACGGATCTTTCCCCTAAGGCCATTGATGATATGGTTAAAGCTGCTATTGATATTGCTAATGTTAGTGCATCTGATCCTTGTTTTGGCTTAGCTGATAAAGATTTAATACGTAAAGAATATCCTGACCTTGGTTTATATCATCCTTGGTCTATTTCTCCTGATGAAGCTATAGAGATGGCTTTATCATGTGAAAATCAAGCATATGCTTTAGATAAGAGGATTGTTAATTCAGATGGCGTTAATATTTCAACTTATAATTTCAAGCAAGGATATGCTAATAGTTATGGGTTTTCAGGGGTGGTTTTAAGTAGCCGGCAATCTATTAGTTGTTCTTTGATAGCTAAAGAAAATGATAGTATGCAACGTGATTATGATTATACTACGGCGCGATCTTCTAAAGATCTTCTTCCTATTGATTTATTAGCTAAATCTGCAGTTAATCGTACAGTTAGCCGTTTGGGGGCAAAGCCCATTAAAACGCAAAAAGTTCCGGTTATATTTTCATCTAGGGTTTCTAGCGGTTTATTTTCAACTTTTATAAATGCTATTAGTGGGTCGAATCTATATCGAAAAAATTCTTTTTTATTAGATTCCATTGGGCTTAATTTATTTCCTGAATTTATAAAAATATATGAAGAGCCGCAATTATATGGTGCATTAGGATCTACTCCTTTTGATGGGGAAGGTGTGCCTACTCGATCAAATATTTTTGTTGAAGATGGTAGAATCTGCCAATATGTTTTAGGTAGTTATTCAGCCAGAAAAATGGGTTTAAAAACTACAGCAAATAGTGGTGGAGTATTTAATCTAACAATAGATCCATCTGCTAAAGATTTAAATGACTTGCTGAAGAAAATGGATACGGGTTTATTAGTAACTGAGTTAATGGGGCAGGGGATAAATATTTTAACAGGTGATTACTCACGAGGCGCCAGTGGTTTTTGGGTGCAAGGCGGAAAAATCCAATATCCAGTTGAAGAAATAACAATCGCTGGGAATTTGAAATCCATGTATGGCGCAATTGTTGCCGTTGGCGCAGATCATAATCCTAATATTTCGACACGTTGTGGATCAGTGTTGATAGAGCAAATGACGATTGCGGGGATCTGATTTTATTAGTTTTTATCGCGAAATGTGATTCGTCCTTTGGTTAAATCATAAGGAGTAAGTTCAACTTTCACTTTATCGCCAGTTAAAATACGAATGTAATTTTTGCGCATACGGCCTGAAATATGGGCCGTAACAATATGGCCATTTTCAAGTTCAACACGAAACATTGTGTTGGGTAGGGTATCAATAACGGTACCTTGCATTTCAATATGATCTTCTTTTGCCATTAATCTCTCAGTGTTAAATCTATAAGTTGCAAATATTGCACTAAAAAATTAAAAATGGCAATTAGAATGCTGTAATTAGGGCTTAAAACATAAAATTTGTGCAGAATAGTGTTTTAATTAATTCCAACCGATGTCCTTTTCATGAGAAAAGAAGTTATTTTGCTTTTCTTTAGCTTGATGAATTTTTATTTTTAGGTGACTTGATTTTAAAGCATCTTCAAGACTTATAAAGGTAAATCCATTTTGTTTATATAGATTAATGATATCGGTTAAAACATAGGCATTTAGTAAATTAGCATGGATTAATAAAATTTGTGCTTCATCAGGGTTTTGTGCAGATTTAGATTGCTCTTCAGCTTTTAGAGTTTGGCGCCAGATGAAATCAAGGTAACAAGGTTTTAAAACTGTAAGAAAGTTACGTCTATCTTTTTCAGGTGTTGCTAAAAGTAGTTGGTTAAATATAAAATCTTTGCTATCAATACTTATCTGAGCAACTTGATAATTTTGGGAAGTAAGATAGTTTAAAACTTTAGATTTTTTTTCGCCTTCTCCCATACTTAAATATGGGTAGCGAAAATATTTAGGTCGAGAAAGAACTTTAGATAAAATTTTATCAGCAGCATCTATATTAGATATATACGCGTCAGCAGACATTGCACTTAAATTAGCATGAGTTAGAGTATGATTGCCAAGCTCTAATCCTGCCTCACGGAATTTATATAGCATTTCCCAATTATTAGGCGATACTTCTTTGGCAATGACAAACCCTGTTGCAGGGACTTCGTTGCTTTTAAGGGTGTTAATAATCATATCTAAATGAAAATTCTTAGATTCCCCAACAAATGGTAAATCGTCAATCGTAAGAGCTATCTCTTTTTTTTGTGCAAAACTTACACTTGAAGCTATGACTACGATAAATAAAATAAATTTTTTTAACAATATAATTCTCCTAACGACGTACGTATTTACTATAATAAACCTTGA
>CAMDMN010000151.1 GCA_945901965.1 Legionella genomosp. 1
CAATTAACCACTCTTCGAGAAGCAATGCATTTGCTAACTCAGGAGGCAATGCCAACTCTCCAAAGAATCGTTGAGCTTCTCCTAAGTGCCATAATATAATCTGACTGGCTCTGTCAAAAGAATCGTCCCCTACTTCCCCATTAAGCCCATACTCAAGTAGATGAAATAGACACGCCAATCGCGCTGCATTATCAGCGGCTTTACTGGCTACATCACGAACATCATATAATTCCCCTCCTTTATGTAACTCATTTTCAAGCCCGTCATGAAATCTCACCCATGCTAATTTTGCTAAAGTTGCTAATGTCATTAATTTAGGCGTTAAAATTCCTTCACTATCAATGGGGGGCGATGTATTTAATATTGTGGTGAGCCTCTGATTAAATTCCGCCAAACATGGCCAGTCATCTGGTGGATCAGTATAGAACCGGCTGCCTTGGGTTGATTTAGGCCAAGAGAATAATACTCGGGCAAAGAATCCCGTACCACGAGCTAAACTACCTAATTGTGATGTAAATTCTTTAATCGTTGCTTCCTGAGCCTGAATACCCATAGTCAGCCGTACTTCTTGTGTACCTAATGACCCAGAGGATACGCGATCAGTGGGAATGCTTTTACCATCCCAGCATTGATTATATGTTGCAAGATTCCTCATTACTGAGTCTTTTTTCATACCGTGAGCACCAAATACAATACCACCCTCGCTTGATACAATACTGGCAGATGGCCAAATAGTACCTAAGTTAAGTTTTAATGCTTCTGGTGTAATATCGCTATAAACAAGCTTGGGCACTTTAAGCAACTTTGGTTTAATAAATTCAAGATTGAGTAATTCTTTTTCCTGGGCAACAGTATCATCACCTGCTCCAGCTAATTGACGTATTTTGGCTTTGACGCCATCCACTTTAGACTGCCAGGCTGCCAATTTTGCGTTATATTCTTTGATTAACGGTTTGGCAGTATCTTCTTTGTTTTTCACATAATCATGAATTGCTCGCGTAAAGAAACCATCACAAGTTGATTTTCTTTCTCCTGAATCAGCAATAGTGATTAAAAACAGTCCGGTAGGCCCAGATAGTTTTTCAGCACGTTTTATATCAACGTAAGTTTGACCGACCAATGAGAGCGCAGTTATTGCTGATGCTGCAACAAGTGGAATAGGTGCTTTTGTGAAGCTCTGCACCTCAATCACTGCGTCTCTTATGGTTTTTGGCAAAGCATCTAAGGGATAAGGTTCTGATGTAGCATTTAAAGTTATTGGCTGTGGGTCGGGCCAATTTAGGCTTTCATCGGTTAAGGGGGCAATTGCATTATCTATGGCGATCTGTACAACTTCAAGACCGTACAACTCGGCCATGTCATTAAAATCTGTTTTCTTATCTGGTCTTTTGGTGTCAAATTTTGGTACAGCTAACAATCCATTAACATGCCGCGCAGCTTCAGTCGCTCTAGTTAAACCAGGATTACCAACTACCTTAAAATCATCATCTGCACAAAGAATAAGAGTTAGATCAGGAAATTTATTACGTATTATTGTCGCCACTGCCAATAAATTACTAGCATTAAATGCTATCGCAATTGGATAATTGGTTGCTTCATGAACGGTTGCGCCAGTAGCAAAACCCTCGGCGATGCAAATAATTTTCGCATCTTGAATTGATCCGATACTAAAATAGCAGGCAGATACTCGACCATACTTTAGGAAGCGCTTTTCCCCATCTTCATTGATAAATTGAAGTGAATGTAACGTACTATTTTTATCCCTCAACGGGATCACTAATTCACCATCAATTAGTTTAGTGCTATGAGTCTTAATCCCCTTTTTTACCAAATAGGAGTGTGTTTCAGGAGCAGGTCTTGCTTTTTTCCAAATCGATAGTGCTTTAGCTTGAGCTTCGGCTTTAATTACAATCTCTTCAGCTTGCCGCTCTATCTGCATCTTTTTTACTCTATCTCGATGTTCTGACTCCTCAATAGGAGACAGAGAGCGTCCAATATTAGCGTGCCAATTTTGATTTACCCCAGTGCGCCAATCACCAAAACATCCTGCGGGAATGCCCTCACCGTGTAACACATACCAGCCAGCGCGATCATTATGTTTTCCATTACTAGAAAAGCGATATAACTGGCCATCTGCGTTGATTGTTTCAGGGGGTGTTATACCCTCTGATCGAATAGCTTCACGAAATTGCTCAATACAATCAAACATTACCTAGCCCCCACCGGCGGCTAATACGTTCAGCCAATTTAAAAGACACTATTCCATACGCAACTAGCCACCCCAATAATTTTTTTACATAGACGGCCATTACAAATGGAATTTTAGGCTTAACAATTTTTTCAGTACGTTTATTACTACATTGAGATCTGACTGGATGATTAAACATGTTGATCCACCTGGTTGTATTCACTTGTGGAGGTAACCAACGCGTGACTTTCTAGCCAATTAATAACATCGCGTTTTTGATATAAAACACGACCGCTTACTTTGCGGTATGGAATACCTAAGCCTCGCCAGCGATCACCTTCAAGCGTTTTAAGACTTTTATTGGAGACAGGGGCTATAACTTCTTGGCCGAAAAAAGCTTCTATTGGAGCTGACCAGAACATTTTGACTAACTCAATATCTGATTTCTTGATTTTATTAGCGCGATGTCTTTTGGATATTTCAACATGCTTCAATGCTGATGGGTTTGAATCTGTACATTGATGTTCTAGATCCATTAAGGGGGTGTTAGTAATCATACGAATCCTTCGTCTACATTTAGTTAATTAGAGAAGGAAATCGTATAATAGGGGCATCTTGATGTAGTTCCGTCAGGAATAGCCGTTTTTTGCCAATCCTGCCGCAAGGATTTAACTTTGGTTTGAAGCGTACTCATTCAGTAGATCAAGGACTTGTTTTTTAATAAATTCTTTTTCATCCAATAAATTCTGAGCTATTTTTTCGACTATATTTATCACATCGTCTCGTTTACCTACTGATGCAAAAAAAATCCCAACAAGGTCTAAAGCAATATCAGTATGAAAAGTTTTAGTTTCATTCTCTAGGCTAGGTTGATTGAGCAACAATTGAATCATTCTTTTTGTCATTAACTCCCGTAACTGCCATTCATGTGGCTTTCCTGAATTAAATACATTTCCTTTGCTGTTCTTTAATTTTTCAACAAGTGATAAAAATAAGTGTCCTTCAGCTTCACGTTCAAAATTTCGACTCATTAGAATTAATTCATCCATACGGTTATCAACCAGTTCTTTCCACTTAACAGGAATAAAAACAGTTTGTCGTAAATTTTCTGCATTTGGATGTAAAAATTGGATGAGATTGGCAAGTAATGATTCAACACAATAATGATTTAATCGTGCATCAACCTTCTGTATGGGTATATCATCAATGTTTTGGTCAATTATTGCATGAGCAATCAGTCGGTTTTTTACCCTTATGAAATTGGTCTGCCTTCTAAGCCATGAACTAAACGGAAGATTGTTAATGTTTTGCAAGTTGTTGTTGAATTTATCAAGCAAATCGAAAGGTGAGTTCATGTTTTCAACCAGTGTCTTATGTAAAACTATGCATTCTTTCCATAGCTCCATATACTGAATTGCGAATGGGAACAATACTTCCAGCATTTCTTTAGCATACTCTGTATCCGTGCTGCGAATTCTAGAAAGCGATAAACTGATTTGGCATTTAGAGGGGATCATTCTTTTGCCCCAACTACATTTTGACCTATATTTTCATTCAATTTTGCTTCAATTTCTTCAACAGTTGGCAAACTCGTTTTAAGCTCTTTAGGCAGTGCTTTAGCAAGGGTATATTCTGAGATCCCAATGGGTGCGCTCATGTTACGCAGTGCATACTCAGCAACAACCTTGTGTTTAGATTTGCATAAGAGGATGCCAATAGTTTGGTTATCACCCTCCTTACTCATCAGATCATCAACTGCCGCCATGTAAAAGCCAAGCTGTCCAGTATGTTCTGGTTTAAA
This sequence comes from Legionella genomosp. 1, assembly GCA_945901965.1. Taxonomy (GTDB): domain Bacteria; phylum Pseudomonadota; class Gammaproteobacteria; order Legionellales; family Legionellaceae; genus CAMDMN01. The sequence continues at coordinate 3,990 of CAMDMN010000151.1, forward strand.
TTTACCAGCTTTTAATTCAATGACCACGAACGCCCGTAAGTGCAGGTGATAAAATAGTAAATCAACGAAGAATTCTTGATCATCAAATGTTAGCGGTACTTGAGAGCCAACAAACGCGAAACCTTGGCCGAGCTCAATAAGAAAGTCGCGGATATGAGTAACTAATGCGTTTTCGATCGCGCGCTCATGCGCTTTGCCTTGAATGGTTAAAAAGTCAAAATTGTACGGATCTTTCAACATTTCATTGGCTAAGTCCGATTGCAGGGCAGGTAACTGTTTATGAAAGTTGTTGATTTTCTTACTAGACTCGGCTTGCCGCTCATATAATTCACTTTCGATCTGCATCTCTAAAACAGACCGTGACCAACCGTTTTTAATCGTTTGCTGGGCGTACCATTCACGAGTTAATTTGTCTTTAACTGCATGAATTAATAGGGAAACATGCCCCCAAGGCAATTGCGCCACAGCTTGTGGCGTAATTAGTAAATTGGGGTAGAGTTGTGCAAATTGTTTGATTCTTTGCAAGTTGCGAACAGAAAACCCTTGCATCTCAGGGAACGCTTGCCGCATATCATGAGAAAACTGCTCTAAGAAGCCTGAGCCCAATTGATGGCTCTTTTGTTTCTCGATTAAATCGGCTCCTAGCTCCCAATAAAATTGAATTAATTCACTATTGGCAGCCATTGCCGCGCGGATCTGCGCCATTTGTAATCGTTCTTTGATCCCACTTAAAAAATGTTTGTAGTTTTGATCAAGATGCAGTGATTCATTCGTTGTTTTAAGCACTTTCTTCATGAAAATTTCCTTTGCTTGTTGGTTGGATTGTTAAAATATCGGTGGGGGCGATGGCTTTCATGCACTTTAAAATATAATCTGTTATTTGCTGCATAGGTTTTCGGAGTCGCTCAACGTCAGTGACAATATAGCCAGCAGTTATATCACCATTCATTTTATGGTTCATTAATCGCTTTAAGGCATAGGCTGAAATATCCAAACCTTCAGCAATTGTAATGAAGGTTCGTCTTAAGTCATGAACAGTAAAATTAACCCCTGATGTTTTAGTGACATGTACCATTTGCTTGCGTGGTTCAATGATGTGGCCTGCCGCACCCGTGCCAGGAAAAACATAATTATTTGTTTTTCGTTGGCTGCAGGATGATAGCAATTCATAGAGGTAATTAGAAAGAGGTAAAGTATGTGATTCATGATTTTTTGTATCAAGCACGGTTAATGTCTTGGCAGTTAGGTCAACTTGATCCCATCTTAGGGTGGCAGCCTCTTGTCGGCGTAATCCGGTTAAAATCAGCAACAGTAGATAATCACGCAAGGTTTCATTTTTTAATTGTTTAACACCATTATACCAAGATGCTAATTCATGGGATTTAATAAAAGTTTGTCGTCGCTCCACACGATACCAGGCACGCGTTTGAGATAGACGTTTTACCGGGTTTTCTGTGATAAGTGATTTGCCTTGTGTGTCTTCATATTGCCCCGCTGCAAAGTTGAAGAGGGCGCGGAGTAGGCGCATGGCTAAATTAGCATAAGCTTCTCCATGTTCTTTACCCAATTTTGTGTGATGCTTTGCAACCTTATCTTTAGTTATAAAAATAAGTGGCTTACTACCCCAATCAGCGAAAGCAATCGTTAAAACACGTTTGTAGTTATAGAGCGTGTTATGTTTTAACGACTTACGAGTCTTGGTGTAATCATCAAACACTTCATTTAGAGTAATGGCGTTCATTTTAGCGGTGCGCTTCTCAGCAAGTGGATCCATTCCTGTAGCTATTTGGCCAATAATT
>CAMDMN010000152.1 GCA_945901965.1 Legionella genomosp. 1
ATTGCAAATTTTGGTACTTATAAAAAAAATGAAAAAATATATACTACAGAAGAAATTAATAATGCATTAAATCATAAAGTTTCTATATTTAAAAATGGGCAGATCTTTGTAGATTTAGGTATGCTTTTAGATAGCGAAAAGGATTGCAGCGAATTAAAAGATTTTTTTAAAAATATATTTAAAGTAGATGAATTTAATGTTTTATATCCAAAATGGTCTAACCCTAAGCTTAAAAAATTATATGCACGAATAGATGAGCTAGATAACTATGGCGATGAAATTGGTGCTACCACTACAAAAGGAGCTGCAATAAAAATTTTAGCTCTTAAGCTAAGAGGATCTGTTAATGATTTTTATGAAGCAGCACAAGCTAAAAAACCTACAAAAGATGATCTAATTAATTTCAATCGAGAATTTAAAGAGTTACTTCATAGCGAAGATAAAATTATGAAGACACATAGAAATATATATAATCCAATTATTTTAAATATATTACTTGCAGCCATTGGCGTTGGGCTAATATTAATTCCATTGCGGGCTGTAACTAATGTAATCTATTCAAAAATAAAGAATGAAGAAATTACGATAAATGGCTCATTATTTTTTGCTAAAACTAAATCTTCGCAAAAAATTGGGGCGGTTGAGGATTGTTTGTTGGAAAGTAATTTAGTAGCTTATCAACCGGGAATCATCTGATCTGATCGAGCCTGGTTGCAAGCAACCAGGCTACGAGATCGTTAACAGATAACTAATAGGAATCAACTCCTAGAACAAAAAAATGCTTGGATTAGATAGTAAATTACCTTAACTTCTGCAAGATAATAGCATCTTCAATGCCATTTTCATCCTGATAATAGCCTTCTTTAATCCCAATTTGGCTAAATCCCATTTTTTGGTATAACCTTAAAGCCACGTGATTGCTGGGTCTTACTTCTAAATAAACTAAAGAAATATCGGGTACTAATGGATTATCAATTACATCTTGTAATAAGATTCTGCCGTAACCTTTACCTTGTAAAGCAGGGGCTACACATAAATTAAGTACATGACAAACAGATTCACTATATCTACTGATAATATAACTAGCTAGCTGCGGTTCTTCTAGAGAGCCAATCTCAAGAATACGACAATCATAACCAACCATAACGCAGTCAGATATAATCCCAGAACTCCAAGGTGCACGATGAGCTGCAAGTTCAATAGCATAAACTTTATCAACGTCTAAAGTTTGCATTGGACGAACCCATGATTTCATAAGTATATCCTAAGATATTGCTATATATATATTCTAGGTCTCTATTTCATGTTTTATCAAGTTATTTGCAATATTTTAGTTGTAGGTTGAAGGCCTAATGGCACTACTTTAAGATATGAACGTAGGGTGGGCAAAGCGATAGCGTGCCCACCAACAGCGCCTCAACCCTTCTTTTTCTTAGGCATATATAAATCAGTAATTGTTCCTTCGAAAATTTCAGCAGCAAGTGGGATTGATTCTGAAAGGGTAGGATGTGGATGAATAGTTAAGGCGATATCTTCTACATCACAACCCATTTCAATTGCAAGCGAAGCTTCAGAAATTAGATCTCCTGCATTAATACCAACGACACCTGCACCTAAAATACGGTGCGACTGAGGGCAGAACAATAATTTTGTCATACCTTCTTCACGACCCATAGATAAAGCTCTTCCACTTGCCATCCAAGGAAATACTGCTTTTTCATAGCTAACACCGTGTGCTTTAGCTTCTTTTTCTGACAATCCAACCCATGCAAGCTCGGGATCAGTATAAGCTACAGATGCAATACATTTTGGATCAAAATAATGTTTAAGCCCAGAAATAACTTCAGCGGCTACTCTTCCCTCAGGAATAGCTTTATGTGCAAGCATTGGTTGTCCTACAACATCGCCAATCGCAAAAATGTGCGAAACATTGGTGCGCATTTGTTTATCAACTGGAATAAATCCGCGCTCATCTACTTTTACACCAGCAAGAGCGGCATCAATATTAGCGCCATTTGGTTTTCTACCAACAGATACTAAAACTTGTTGGAAACATAAAGGCTTCTCTGTGGCATGCTCGCCTTCCATAGTAACGAATATTCCATCTTTTTTAGCATCGACTGCCGTTACTTTTGTTTTAAGTAAGAATTTAACACCTTTTTTAGTCATATATTTTTGTAATACATTGACAAGATCGGCATCAGCACTAGGAATTAATTGATCTAAAAACTCAACTACTGTTACATTAACACCTAAAGCATTATAAATAGTTGCCATTTCAAGGCCGATAATACCGCCACCTAAGATTAATAAATCACCTTTGATATCAGCTAATTCTAAAGCGCCTGTAGAGCTAAATATGCGTTTATCCTCAGGTATAAACGGTAAATTTACAGATTCAGATCCTACTGCAATAATGGCATTTTCAAAATCAATGGTTGTGTTGCCGTCTTTACCAACAACTATAATTTGATTTTTATTTAAAAATTTAGCCTCACCCACTAAAACTTCAACTTTACGTTGTTTGGCAAGTGCTGATAAACCGCCAGTAAGCTTAGAAACTACTGAATTTTTCCAAGCAACTAATTTGCTACTATCTAAAGTAGGTTTACCAAATGTAATACCATGTTTTGCTACATCTGATGCTTCATCAAGGACTTTAGCCATATGTAATAAGGCTTTTGATGGGATACAACCTACGTTTAAACAAACGCCACCTAAAGTCGGGAAGCGCTCAATTAAAACTACTTTTTTACCTAAATCTGCAGCTCGAAATGCTGCAGTATAACCACCAGGCCCACTACCTATTACTACTAGATCTGCCTTAATTTCTTTAGTCATCTAAAATCCCCTCAATAAACGTAACTGCCCACACAGCACGTCATCCCGATTGTAACGAGGAATCTCCAAAACCTAGCACAATGCCACAATCCAAGAGATCCTTCGCTACGCTCAGGATGACGTATGAGTAAACGTAAATGCTCACACATCACGTCATCCCGAGTGTAACGAGGGATCTCCTAAACCTAGCACAATGCCAAAATCTAGGAGATCCTTCGCTGCTCTCAGGATGACGTGTGAGTAGTTACAAATAAACTATAATAAAATTCGTCGTAAATCACTTAAACAATCACAAATATAACGCGTAAAACGAGCAGCCTCTGCCCCATCAATAACGCGATGATCATATGAAAGCGATAGCGGCAACATAAGTCGTGGTTTAAATTCACCATTTATATAAATAGGCTTAATACTTGAACGCGACAATCCAAGAATGGCTACTTCAGGACTATTTACAATAGGAGTAAAAGCAGTACCACCAATACCACCTAAACTTGAAATAGTAAAAGAACCACCACTCATATCTTGAGGCATTAAGCCTTTTTCACGGGCCTTAAGACTCAAACGTGCCATTTCTTTAGCAATTTCACCAACTGACAATAAATTAACATTTTTAATAACGGGTACAACTAAACCATTAGGAGTTTCAACGGCAATACCGATATTATAATAATGTTTATTAATTAAATTTAGGCCAGTTGCATCAAGTGATGAATTAAACTGCGGATAAACTTTAAGTGCATTGGCTACTATTTTACAAACAAAAGCTAAAATAGTAAGTTTATAGTCAGTTGCTTTAGAATTAGAAATTTCTGATTTTCTAAAATCCTCTAACAGAGTAATATCAGCTTCATCAAATTGTGTAACATGAGGAATTGTTAACCAAGAGTTATGAAGATTAGTAGCAGTTAGACGCTTAATTTTATTAAGTGGTTTTAACTCAATTTCACCAAATTTAGAAAAATCAATAACAGGCGCCGTTGGCAGAGAAAAACCGCCAGCAGATGATTTTTCATTCATTTTAGTTTTAACAAATTTTAATACATCTTCTTTGCTAATCCTATCTTTTCTGCCAGTTCCACTAACCGCAGCAAGACTTACACCTAACTCACGTGCCAACCTTCTAACTGCAGGACCTGCAAAAATATGTTCAGATAATTGATCATCAGCTACCACATGAATTTCATTAGAAGATGGCAATTCTTCGGTTTTTAAAACAGTCTTTTCAATAATTGGGTCTTCTTTAGCAACTTCTACAGGAGCAGGTTCTTTTTTTGGTTCTTCTTTAGGCGAAATCTCTTTAACGTCACTTACACTAACTTCAAGTGTTAAAATATCATCACCTTCCGATAGTTTATCTCCAAGCTTAATTAATAAAGATTTTACCACTCCTGCAACAGGAGAAGGTATTTCCATAGATGCTTTATCTGATTCTAGTGTTACTAAAGGAGTTTCTTCACTAATTGTATCACCGACTTTCACCAAAATTTCGATGACATCAACTCCAGTTGCGCCACCGATATCAGGAACTTTAATTTTTTTATCATCAGCCATATATTTGCCTCATTAATTCCTATAATCAAAAATAATTATTTATTGAGTAATAGGATCAAGTTTTTCAGGATCAATCCCATAGCGTTTCATTGCTTCAACTACAGTCTCTTTAGGTACATCCCCAAGATTTGCAAGTGAGCTAAGAGCTGCTAATACAATAAATTTAGCATCAACTTCAAAGAAATGTCTAAGACGAGCTCTTGTATCACTACGACCATATCCATCTGTGCCTAAGGTAACATAAGGACTTGAAATATACGGTCTAATCTGATCTGCATAAATTCTCATATAATCAGTTGCAGCAATAACAGGACCTTTGCTATCAGCTAATAATTGCTCCACATAACTTTGTTTTGCAGGTTTTTCAGGATGCATCAAATTATAACGTTCAACAGATAATCCATCGCGTCGTAATTCATTAAAACTAGTAACAGACCAAATATCTGCAGTTACGCCAAAATCATCTTCTAACATTTTTTGCGCTTTTATAACCTCAAGCAGAATAGTACCACTACCTAATAGTTGCACATGCTTTTTAGATTTTTTCGGGCTTTCTTGCAGTAAATACATCCCTTTAATAATCCCTTCTTCAACACCTACTGGCATATCAGGATGCTGATAGTTTTCATTCATCACAGTAATGTAATAAAAGACATTTTCTTGTTTAGAAAACATCCGTTCCATACCATTCTGAATGATAACTGCTAGTTCATAAGCATATGTTGGATCATAAGTAATACAATTAGGAATGGTTCCAGCCATTATATGACTATGACCATCTTGATGTTGTAATCCTTCTCCTGCAAGTGTTGTCCTGCCTGCAGTTCCGCCTAGTAAAAATCCACGGGCTTGCATATCACCTGCAGCCCAAGCAAGATCACCAATCCTTTGAAAACCAAACATCGAATAATAAATATAAAAAGGAATCATCGGTAATTTATTAGAGCTATAAGAAGTAGCAGCGGCCATCCAAGAACAAAATGCCCCTGCTTCATTAATCCCTTCTTCTAAAATTTGCCCATCTTTTATTTCCCGATAGTACATAACTTGCCCATGATCAACAGGCGTGTACAATTGACCAACAGGTGAATAAATACCAATTTGACGAAACAATCCTTCCATCCCAAAAGTTCGACACTCATCAGGAACAATAGGTACGATTTTTTTACCTAATTCTTTATCTTTTAATAGATGTGTCAAAATCCGCACAAAAGCCATAGTAGTTGAAAGCTCACGCTCACCTAGATTCTTCGTCACAAAAGAAAAATCAGATAACGGAGGAATAGGTAAAGGTTCAAATGCAGAAGTGCGTGCTGGCAAATAACCACCTAAGTCCTCACGATGTTTTTGTAAAAATTTAATTTC
>CAMDMN010000153.1 GCA_945901965.1 Legionella genomosp. 1
GTCTGGAGGAATCCGAGCCACGACCGTTAGGGAGTGGAGATCTTAAGAACCACACTCCCTAACGGTCGTGGCTCGGATTCCTCTCACTTGCCAAGATAAAATTAACTTGTGGGTAATGATATGGCTCCATCAAGGCTACATAAGCTAGACAGCTTAGTGGGTAATGATATGGCTATCGCTTTGTCCACCATACTACATTATTACTTTGAACTAGATATTTAATCAGGCCCGCTTAATTCAAATACTTAGCCGCAAAATCTGTATAACTTCCCTTAAAATCAATAATATTATGATTTTGTTCAAAGTATAAAATCCGCTTGGCAATTTTACTAATGAAATGGCGATTATGGCTTACAAAAATAAGCGTGCCTGGGTAACTTGCTAAAGCATTTGCAAGGGCTTCAATCGTTTCTAAATCCATATGGTTGGTTGGCTCATCGAGAAGCAATAAATTAGGCGATTCTAGCATTACTTTTCCGAGCAATAGTCTTGCCGCCTCACCACCACTTATTGATAAAATATCTTTTTCAACATCATCTTTCACAAAAAGCATTTGGCCTAATACTCTTCTCACCTGTTGCTCGGTAATGCCAGTAGCGCCTTCATTTAACCAATTAAATACGCTTGCATGATGATTTAATAATTCGTGATGATCTTGCGAGAAATAACTAGTTTGTACCTCATGTCCCCAATCAATCTTGCCTTCATCAGGGATAACATTAGAGGTTAATATTTTTATTAAAGTCGATTTCCCAATCCCATTAACACCCATAATTGCTATCTTTTCACCACGTAAGGCTTCAAAATTAAAGTTTTTAAATAATGGTTTATCCTTAAAAGATTTAGATATATTAACAAGCTTAACCACTTGCTTACCTGAGTTTCTTTTAGGAACAAATTGAAAATTTGGGGCTATGCGTGATGAATTCTTAAGATCAGGAAGCTCGATTTTTTCAATCATTTTCATTCTTGATCGCGCTTGCGCGGCCTTCGAGGCTTTGGCTTTAAACCTATCAACAAATTTTTGCATATCGGCAATTTTAGCTTCTAAACTCTTTTTTTCTACAAGCTTTTGCTCAACCATTAGTTGCTTCTCATCTAAGAACTTTTGATACTTAGGTCGATATTGTCTTATTTCACCATAGTCTACATCAAGGATATAGTCAGCTAAATTATCAATAAAATCCAAGTCATGAGAAATAAAAATTACCAAGCCTTGATAAGTAGATTTTAGAAATTTCTCAAGCCAAGATATAGATAAAATATCCAAATGGTTTGTCGGCTCATCTAATAATAATATAGAAGGTCCCATAAATAAGGTTTGTGCCAATAATACCCGTAATTTATATCCGCCTGACAACGCCTTTAGTGGTTTTTCAAAGTAACTCGCGGCTATTCCTAAACCAAGCAATATAGCTTCAGCATCAGCTCTTGCGGTATAGCCATTATAATGAGCAACTACCTCTTCTAATTCTCCAAGTCGGTAACCACTAGCATCATCCCAATCTTCCTGTGCTAATAATGCATCTCTCTCTTTTAGCGCCTGCCATAAAGCGGCTTTCCCTTCTAAAACAATTTCAATAATTGGGGTGTTTTCATAACGAAATTGATCTTGCTTTAACCAACCAATAGTTGAATCTTTAGGGATGGAAATTTCACCAGCTGTAGGCTCTTCTTCGCCAGTAAATAATTTAAAAAAGGTTGATTTACCACAACCATTAGCGCCAACTAAAGCGTAACAGTTACCTTCATTTAAGGTTAAGCTCACATCCATAAATAGTAATTTCTGGCCATATGCCATAGAAAGTTGATTTAGAGCGATCATGAATTTAACCTTAAGAATAAATAATTCGCCATATTATACCAGGATTATGAAGAATAAGATCAAACCAATTATGTTAAACAAACTTGAATTGTTGTATATATAATGTATAATTATACTATGTTTATACTTGTTGAGAATAATATGCCTAAAGTTACTTTAACTAAATGGGGAAACTCTATGGGGATACGCATCCCCTCAATCATTCTTAAAGAAGCTAATCTACACCCTGGGCAAGAGTTGGAGATTAAAGCCGATGAAAAGGGTCGGATAACATTAATTTTAATAAACAATCAGCAAGAAGGTTGGTTAGAAAAATTTAATGCTCTAGCTGATACTGTTGATGAAGATCATTCCGATATAGCTAATGATTTTGATATGGATGAATGGACATGGTAAAAATAAAAAGATTTGATATTTGTTTGGTAAACTTAGACCCAACCATTGGTTCTGAAATAAAAAAAACACGCCCCGCTATAATTATTTCGCCAGACTCTATGAATTTAAGTAGATTAAAAACAGTAATTATTGCGCCAATGACCTCTACTATTAAAGATAACTTCCCAACAAGGGTTATGGCGTTATTTAAAGATAAAAAAGGGCAAGTTGCCCTCGATCAATTAAGGGCAATTGACCGCTCTCGTATTTTGCAAAAATTAGGCGTTTTAGAAAAGGAAGCACAATCTAATATATTAAATATTCTTGCGATTTTATTTCAAAAGTAGAATATCGAACTATAATAAATTTATGGTCTAAATATAACTTCTTAAAATTAATGGAAGAATAATATGAAATTAATAAGATATGGAAATCTTGGTTTTGAAAAACCTGGGCTAATTGATGATAATGGACAATTATATGATATTTCTAACTTTATCACCGATTTTAGCCCCCAGCATTTTATTAATTTAGATCTTAGCGCCCATTTAAAAACCCTAGATATTAAAAAATTATCATTGGTTGATAAGCCTACGCGCATAGGATCATGTATTGGATCGCCTGGCAAAATAATTTGTATTGGCTATAACTCAAAACTGCATACGCAACAATTAGGCATGTCTTTGTTGCCGGAAAATGAAATGATGGTCTTTTTAAAGCCCTCATCGTCTATTTGTGGGCCTAATGATCCAATTCTATATTCTCGGCTCACCAAAAAACTTGATTGGGAAGCAGAGCTTGGCATCGTCATTGGCAAAAAAGGTAAATATATCCTTAAGGAAAATGCTAAAGACCATATTTTTGGTTATACCTGTGTAAATGATCTCTCCGATCGTTATTTACAACTTGAAACCGCAGATAAACAATATACTAAAGGCAAAGGCTTTGATAATGCAGCGCCAATTGGTCCTTATTTAGTAACAAAAGATGAAATTAAAAATGCATCTGATTTAAAAGTAAAACTTTGGGTAAATAATGAATTACGCCAAGATTTTAACACTTGTGATTATATTCATAATGATGAAGAAGTTGTAAGTTATGTAAGCCAATATTTTACGCTATATCCTGGGGATATTATTTCAATGGGCTCAGCTCCAGGGAACGCTAAAGCATGGGGTGAAGATAAATTCTTAAAACCCGGTGATAAAGTAACTCTAGCTATCGAAGGGCTTGGGCTGCAAGAACAAATTGTTGTAATTGAATCAATTTGATAATTTATCGCTATAAACTTTTTATAATTCACGTTAAAATATAAGTTAATACTCTTACAAAATTGATATCTTAAAAATGCGCCATCTAAACTTAGTTGATAAATTTCTATGTGAAATAGACACGGCATTAAGAACTCTTGCGGTGCCTAATAATCGTAAAAGTATTAGACCTTATCCTGGCGATTCAGAAAAAGAGCCAAAATTGTCTGCTAAAGAGAAAAAACATGTAAGCGGCTTAATGCGGGTGAATCATTCCGGAGAAGTGGCAGCCCAAGCTTTATACCAAGGCCAAGCATTAACGGCAAAGTTAACTAATATAAAAGAACAAATGACTAATGCTGCGAATGAAGAGGTTGAGCATTTAGCTTGGTGTGAAGAGCGCTTACGTGAGCTCGATAGTAAACCAAGCATTCTAAACCCACTTTGGTATGGCGGTTCATTATTAATTGGCGCGCTTGCAGGCATTGCAGGGGACAAATGGAGCCTTGGCTTTGTTGCAGAAACTGAACGGCAAGTTACCAATCACTTAAAAGAACATTTACAAAATTTACCAAAAAATGATTTAAAGACGAAAGCAATTATTACCAAAATGCGCGAAGATGAAGAGCATCATGCAAATATCGCAAATATTGCAGGGGCTAATAAATTACCTTTTTTTGTGTCACAATTAATGAGTTGTGTATCAAAGTTCTTAACCAAAAGTAGTTACTATATATAGGTCAAACTTTCAGGAGTAGCAATGGATGCGCTTACGCCCTATATCATTATAGTTATTTTGATAGCATTTCTTTTTGATTTTATTAATGGCTTTCATGATGCCGCCAATTCCATTGCCACTATCGTCACAACAGGCGTATTAACTCCACGTCAAGCTGTTATGTGGGCTGCTTTTTTTAATTTTATCGCATTTTTGTTTTTCCATTTAATGGTTGCCAAAACTATTGGTTACGATCTAATTGACTCTAATGTTATCAATGTTCATATTATTTTTGCAGCCCTTATCGGGGCGATTTTTTGGAATTTATTAACCTGGTATTATGGAATACCGTCAAGCTCCACTCATGCACTAATTGGTGGCTTAGCAGGAGCCGCTATTACTCATGGGGGAATGGCTACCCTTAAATATGCAGGATTTATTAAAGTTGTGATTGGAATATTTGTATCACCCGTTGTGGGCTTATTAATTGGTATATTATCTACCTATTACTTAACTAAACTATTTAGTAATAAAAGTGAAAAAGCGGTAAACCGGATCTTTAAGTGGTTCCAACTTGCCTCATCAGCTTTACTTAGCCTAACTCATGGTGGTAATGACGCACAAAAAACAATGGGTATTATCGCTATTCTTCTTTTTTCCACAAATGTTTTAGAGGGTCCATTTTATATCCCTTTTTGGGTGGTTATTTCATGCCAAGTGGTAATTAGTTTAGGAACTTTAGCTGGTGGTTGGCGGATAGTTAATACTATGGGTACTAAAATTACTAAATTAAATAGATTACGCGGATGTGCTGCTGAAACATCAGCAGCCGCAATTATCCTTGCTGCAACTGAATTTGGCGTGCCTGTATCAACAACCCAAACAGTAACTGGTGCAATCGCGGGCACAGGCCTTATCAAAGGTTTAAAAGGAACCGCTTGGCCCATGATCTCGCGAATACTGATGTCATGGATATTGACCATCCCCGCGGCTGGATTGGTGTCGGGAATAATCACTTTGCTAATTAACTAAGACCCCCCCTAAAGTTTTTTTGCAGTCGCAACCATAATCTGTGCACATATTTTTCAGCTTACTTCGATCTGCCCCCTCTCCCGCGCTAGGAATTTGAGTAGTATGATAATCTCTGTTCGCGGGATGAGGGTTGGGGAGAGGGAAAGGAAAAATCTACGCACAGATTATGGTTGCGAAGACTGCAAAAAAACTTTATGGACGTTACCTAGGTTAAATAAACATCATCTGCCCTTGCATATGAAATAAATTCCAACTATAATTTCTTTTGAAAGGAGGTGTTGGAATGAAAGCTTCTAATAATATAAACCATCAAGAAGAACTTGTTTTATCAAAAGCTCTATGTAACTTAGCAAAATTTTATTCTCTTACGGGTAAAGATTTAAGTAAAATCATAGGAATAAGCGAACCTAGCGCCTCACGTCTTGGCCAAGGTAAAAAATTAATTTCACCTCATACTAAAGAGGGAGAAATGGCATTATTGCTTTTAAGAATATATAGAAGCTTAAATGCTATGGT
>CAMDMN010000154.1 GCA_945901965.1 Legionella genomosp. 1
CTCCGAGCCACGACCGTTAGGGAGTGGAGTTCTTTAAATCACCACTCCCTAACGGGCGTGGCTCGGATTCCTCCAGACATAGTTTCATCTACAAATTCATCAATCCGAGCTTTTAGTTCAACATCATGAACTAAATCTTCAACGTGTAATGGTGCGCGAGTGCAAGGATGTGTTTGCTTTTCTCTAAGCCATCTTGTGATTACATGTAATTCAAATTTTTGTTGCGGACAATCTCGTGCATAAACTGGATCTGTCATTATTTCATTACTTATGCCGCAAAGAAAATCTTGATTTATGATTAAATCAGGAAACATTTCTAATTTTTTAGCGTTCATTTCAATATCTTGTAGTGTTAATTCATTAGGTCCAGGTTGATATTGTCTGCCAGTTTCGTTCCACCATCTTGAAGTATGTTCACGCCATTGATAATTAGGATTAGGATATTGTCTAAAAAAAGATTGTAAATTTTGGGGAATAATCATGGTTTGAAATTGATCTACTTGAGGTGTTAATCCCCCTATAATTTCAAATGGATTAATTCTTGGTAAATTAAAGTTAATTTCAATATTTCGCCTTACTTTATGCAATGGTTCAAAATGCAATCGTTCAATCTGTATTGGTCGATAATGTATTTCTCTTAGGGAACTGAAATCAGGAACTATTAATGGAAGGAGAGTTATTTGCTGATTAGAAAAATTCCTAAGACATGTAAAAAACCACCGTTGCAAAAACCAAGTGTTATTAAAAGCCGAGTATATTGGTGAGGGATCTTGTGATTGATCTAACATATGATTTCGAATTGCTATTTTTAGTTCTCTTGGAAAAAACCATTTTTGCCAAAACCATAAAGCGTTAAAACCTGCTATTAAGTCATTAATAGGATCTTTATTTAAATGATTCGCTGGCATATTAATTTACCCCACAATTATAATAAATCTTAGTTAGCGGCCAAGATATCTCTTTAATTGTATATTTTTGTGGCACCAAAGGCAAATTATTAACTTATGTTGAGTGTGATTAAAACGGCTACATTGCGTTTATTGGTGAAAACTACAGTAATTTAAATAGTAGCCATGATCAAAAAATAGGTGCTCTACCCTAAACTTGGTGATTTGGTTAATTGCTCAATGTTGCCTTGATGCTTGGTTTCATTTGAAAAAAAAGTTCGAATTAATGGTCTTACACCCAAACTTAGAATATCAAATAGTTTTGTAATAAAGCTTCTTTCAATCCAATTTGTTTTGTAATGGGAACAACTGTGCACAGCTATTTTAGCATTATTTAAATCTTCCTCATCAAGAGAACTTTTATCCTTAATTTGTTCATTTAAGTCATAGATAATATTATACCTTGAAATTAATTTACTGATGTTTTTAGATGTATTATCTGGTGCGGTTATGCTAACTCCCTGAGTAATTTTAATATTTTTGACTTTAAGTTTGTCTGTAAGATAATTTAGATAAGACCAAATTTCATTTTTTAATTTTTGCGGATCAACTGCCGTTCTTTGCACATTGGTAGTTATCTCTTCATTAGGTAAAGTATTTTGAGCGATTGGAACTTCTGAATTAGCTGCTACTGCAAGGGGAACTTCTGAAGTAGCTGTTACTGCTATGGGAATCGGTGAAGTAGCTGTTACTTCTAGGGGAACCGTTGAAGTGATTTGACCTACAAGCCCTAAGGCTCCAGGTAGTTCAAAAGCAATACTAATAAAATCAAACTTAGACACTTTAAGCGTCATACCAGGTGGTATTTTGGCTGGATCTAATCTATTAAGAATATCATCTATTAAGTCTTGGCGATCATCGATAAAATGAAATTCAAGTGCCTCTCCTGGGTATTGCCGATATGCATCATTCATTTGCGCAATAAGCAAAGGGATTTTGGATGATTTTCCGCCAATAGGTTGAGGAGCCTCATTATGAGGTACATCATTTTCTCTTATTTTTCTTAATGCAGTTCCCCTGGGATCTGAGCCATCCGCTAACAAAAATGGTTCAAATGTCCATGGGCATGTGGCTGTATTCTGTTCATTACACAATATTTGTAGCGCACTAAAGACGCTACCATTTTTATTTTTTCGAGCATTAAGTTGATCTAGTCCATACGACTGTCTATCTGATCCAACATAGACACTAACAGCATCAGCGCCTGCTGAGATGCTAGCTAAATATTCCATATATTGTCTAGGGGTATCTTCCATACGGCGAGTTAAATCTCTATTTGAAGGATTACTATAATGAACCAAATTTTTACCGGTTCTTTCGTGCTCTACACCACCTGGTGCAACGATAGAATAGCAACCATCATAATCTTGTGAAATGATAACTCTAGGCATTTTTCTCCAAATATATTGCAGATAGTATTTTAATTGTAGTAGATGTATTAATTTTTTGCGCAATATACATTTGTTAATGTAAAAGAAATCTTTATTCATAAAATCATGAAATAACCTTTTTGTAGAACAAGTGAATTTTTATCTATCCTATGTCATTATGAATTAATGATAATCATATTTTATGAATAATGACAAAAAAGACTAGACAAATCCCTGAAATTTTATTTCCTAAAGACTCACTATTTGCTAAAAGATTTTCAGCTTTAGCTCATCCTTTAGCTGAAAATGCACGAAAGCTTTTATGTATAAGTGATTATGCTGCAAGGCGTATTAATAATTTAGAGTCTTTGTTAAGGGAAGATTCTTGTCAATTGTTACTTGCTCGAGAAGATTATTTTAGTCTGATCGAAATGATTAATCTTGATGATTCACCACAAATATTTGCCAAAAATTTACGATGTTTTAGACATAAACATTTACTTAGACTAATGTTACGAGAAATGGCGGGTATTGCCAATACAAAAGAGACGATGCTCTCTTGGTCTCATTGTGCCGATGCTATAATTCTTCATACACTTAAATTTTCTGAGAATCGATTATCAAAGCAATATGGCATGCATTCTAAAGATCTACGTCATGTTGAGCAAAGCGAGACATCTCCTGATAGAGGTATAGTGCCAGTTTCGGAGATCCCTCGTTGCACTCGGGATGACGTACAAAGCATTCGGGATGACGGACAAATATTACAATTTTTATCAAAGAATAACCTAGTCTCAAAACTTCACGTCATCGCCATGGGTAAATTAGGTGGTTTGGAGCTTAATTTCTCTTCTGATATCGATTTGATTTTTGCTTATAGAGAATCTAGTTTAGATTTATCAATTTCTAATGAGCAATATTATATTAAAGTCGTGCAAGAATTCGTGCAGCTTTTACAATCTATAACCGAAGATGGTTTTGTATTTAGAGTAGATTTACGTTTAAGACCTAATGGCGATAGTGGCCCCTTAGTATGCTCTTTAACCGCAATGGAGACTTACTATCAAGAGCAAGGGCGTGAATGGGAACGTTATGCCATGGTTAAGGCAAGGCCAATTAATGAGGATAATATTAATGAGCCCTGGTTTAAAGAATTAATAACCCCATTTGTTTATCGTCGTTATGTAGATTTTTCTGTTCTTGAATCATTACGTAGTATGAAAGAAATTATTGAACATGAAGTTAAATTAAATCCAATGCTTGATGATATTAAAAGAGGGCAAGGTGGGATTCGTGAGGTTGAATTTATTATTCAATGTTTTCAATTAGTTCGCGGTGGAAGGCGGCCTATGCTTCAGCAGCAATCAGCAATGGCTGCTTTAGATGCTTTAAGAGAAGAGGATTTGTTGCGGCATACTGCGGTATTAAAGCATGGATATTTATTTTTACGAAAATTAGAAAATGCAATTCAAATGCAAAATGATCAACAAAAACATTTATTGCCAAGCGATGATCTTAAAAAAATTCAGCTGGTAATAGCTATGGAATATGATAATTGGGAAAATTTATTATCAACTTTACATCAATACCAACGTATTATTCATCGCATATTTAATAGATTATTAGCCAAACCTGATATTTATCATGATGAAAAACTTAAGCTTGCTAATCAATTTTTAAGTTTATGGCAGGGAAATATTGAAACTAAAATGGCTGTAAATTTTTTAGCAAGTCTTAATTTTAAAGAGGCTGCGCGCTGTTATGAAATTATTCATGCTTTTCGTAATTCAGCGCGTTTTAGGCGATTAAGCCAATCTTCTCGCCTGCGCCTTGAAAGATTTATGGTGTTGTTATTAGATCTTTTAAAATCTATACCAAATACCGATGTGGTTCTCACTGAAATTTTGCGTTTACTTGAAAATATCGTAACCAGAAGCGCTTATTTAGCCTTACTCACGGAAAATCCATTAGTTACCGAAGAGTTATTGTATTTATTTTCTAATAGTCCATTTATCAGATCGTTAGTGGTTAATCATCCATTTTTACTTGAGCTACTTATTGATGAAAATCGTGATTTTAAACCTACAACTAAAAAAGAATTAATAAAATTATTAGATCTAAAATTAGCTCATTGTACAGATAGGGAAATGATCGATGATCTATTACGGCAATTTAAATTAACTTGCTGGCTAAAGGCCGCACGTGCCGAATTATATAATCAATATGATGCTATAGAAATTGGGAAATATTTAGCTCTAGTTGCAGAAGTTATTGTGCTTAAAGTTTTAGATAGAGCAATTACGCAACTAAGCACGCATAATCCTGAAATTAATAATCTAAAATCGCATTTTGCCATTATTGCTTATGGAAAATTAGGTAGCTACGAATTAAATTATGATTCTGATTTAGATTTGGTTTTTTTATACTCACTTACTGAAGTAGATGAAGGTTTAGTTACAAGGCTTACGCAAAAAATTTTGCATCTATTAACTATGCGCCTGCAATCAGGAATTTTATATTCTGTTGATACAAGATTACGCCCATCGGGATCGGCAGGTCTTTTAGTAAGTAATCTTAATGCTTTTATTAACTATCAAGAAAATCATGCCTGGACTTGGGAGCATCAGGCTTTTTTACGTGCACGCGTATTATATGCGCATGATTCTCTTAAATTAGCTCTATCTACATTAAAACGAAATATTATTTTTAAATCCCGCGATAGAAATAAATTACGAGATGAAGTTAAGGACATGCGCTTAAAAATCGATCAGCATACTGATATCAATCCAATTAAACATAATGTTGGTGGATTATTGGATCTTGAGTTTTTAGTACAGTTTCTTTTATTAGCAAATCCTCTGGATTTAATAATAAAAAATACCAATACTCTTTCGCAATTAGAGCTTTTGCTCAAAGCTAAGGTTATAAGCGATGAGCAATTTCTTAAACTTAAATCCGCATATTGTTATTTTCATTTAGCACTTCATCAACAGTTATTAAAAAATCATGTAGATGAAGGAAAAGAGCATTATGCTAATGTTTTAGCTATTAGTGAAAAGTTATTCGCCAAATAAATCATAATCATTACTATCAGTGATTACCACATCAATAAGATCACCGACTTTAATCCCTTCTTTAATTGGCAAATAAACTAAACCATCAATTTCGGGAGCATCACTCATGCTGCGGGCAATTATTTCATTTTCGCTTATAGCATCAACAAGTACTGTTTGCTCTGTCCCAATTTTAGATTTAAGTTTATCCCGACTGATATCTGCTTGTAATTGCATAAATCGATGATATCTCTCTTCTTTTATATCTTCAGGAATGGGATTTAATAATTCATTAGCTTTAGCACCTTTTACGGGCGAATACTTAAAGCAGCC
>CAMDMN010000155.1 GCA_945901965.1 Legionella genomosp. 1
TCCAGAGGCCTGAACTCCGAACCTCTGGATTGCTTCGTACCTCGCAATGACGACATTGTGCAAACTGCAGTGAAGCTAAGGCCTATCGTCAATCTCTTTACGCTGAGATGGGAGAAAATCTTTTCTATCTAAGCCCATAACTACTGCTAAAGCACCAGCTACATATATAGATGAATAAGTTCCAATTAAAATTCCTATGATCAAAGCTAATGAAAATCCATGTATCGTTTCGCCACCATAAATAAATAATGAAACAACAACACATAATGTAAGCACAGATGTCATTATCGTTCGTGATAATGTTTGATTAATAGAAATATTCATCAGTTCTATCGGATTTGTTCGACGAATTTTAATGAAATTTTCTCTTACCCTATCAAAAACTACGATAGTATCGTTCAAAGAATACCCAATCACAGCAAGAAGACCTGCTAATGCTTTTAAATCAAATTCAATCCCAAATAAATAAAACACGCCTAAAATTAAAATAGGATCATGAATAAGAGCAATTGCTGAGCTAAAAGCTAGACGATATTCAAAACGCATCGCAATATAAATCATAGTTGCCAATAGTGAAACAACAATAGCTAAAATACCTTTGGTTGCTAATTCTTTCCCTACTTGAGGACCAACAAATTCAACTCGTTGCTTTGTCGCTCCTGGTAGTGCCTTCATTACTTTATCTACTAATGAAACTTGCTCAAGATCACCTCTAGGTGCGATACTAATCAATACATCTTTAGAGGTTCCATAACTTACAACCTGTGCTTCTTTAAATCCCACCTTATATAAATTTTCTCTCATTAAAGCTAAATCAGCAGGTTTTTTATAAGATACTTCAATTTGTGTGCCGCCAGTAAAATCCAAACCCCAGATTAATCCTTTAATACACAATGTACCAATTGATACTACAAAAATCATTATAGAAAATACAGCCGCCCACTTACGCGCCCCCATAAAATCTATTTTTGAATTTGGATTAAAAAATTCCATCAAAACTCCTCTTAGATCAAATACCTATCGATAATTTTTTCACGTTACGGTTACCATAAATTAAATTAACAATAGCGCGCGTATAAGTAACACCAGTTAACATAGATGTTATTAACCCAAGTGATAAAGTAATAGCAAAGCCACGAACAGGGCCAGTTCCTACCGAAAACAACACTACAGCAACAATAAAAGTAGTAATATTTGCATCAAGAATAGTAGCAAAAGCACGATCATATCCTGCATAAATCGCAGCTTGAGGAGATAACCCTAGCCGTAATTCTTCACGAATACGCTCATAGATAAGCACATTCGCATCTACAGCCATCCCAACTGTAAGTACTATTCCCGCAATACCTGGCAAAGTAAGTGTGGCGCCTATTATTGATAATAAAGCGCATAATAAGATCAAATTAAGTAACAAAGCTATATTAGCTACTAAACCAAATAGTCTATAGTAAATAAGCATCAATACTAAAATTAGACTCATACCAACTTCTAAAGAGATTATGCCTCGCTTGATATTTTCTTTACCTAAGCTTGGTCCCACTGTCCGCTCTTCTACAGTATATATTGCCGCAGGTAAGGCACCTGCTCGTAATAATAATGATAAATTAGATGCTTCTTTAGAATCAGATAATCCTGTAATTTGAAAATTATTACCCAATGCATTTTGAATAACAGGCGCTGAAATTACGCGCTCTTCATGATGTGTAATACGTTTTAAATTATCACCAGATCCGGTTGTGTCAGTCTTCGTTTCAACAAATACTATCGCCATACGCTTACCAATATTATCACGCGTTATTGTAGTAAAATATGACTCGCCTCCACCGCCTAGTTGAATTTGTACAGCAGGCGTCGCTGTTTGTTGATCAAAACTTGAAACAGCAGATGTAATAGAATCTCCGCTTAAAACAACTTGGCGCTTAAGTAAAATTGGTCGGCCATCCATTAAAAATAATTTAGAGCCAACAGGAACGGCACCAGTTTGTTTAGCAATTTCAGGATCATTTTCTTGATCTACTAAATGAAATTGCAAAGTAGCAGTACCACCTAAAATTTCCTTAGCGCGAGCCGCATCCTGAATACCTGGCAAATCAACCGCAACTCTTGTAGACCCTTGCTGTTGAACAACAGCTTCACCAACACCTAGCTCATTAACACGATTCCTTAAAATACCCATTGTTTGTTCAATAGTATTTTGCCGAATATTAGATAACTCCGTTGGTGTTAAAGAAACGGTTAACTCTAATCCATTATCTGACTGCACAATTTCATAATTAGATGATTTGTCACGCAGTTCAGTTATAGCTTCGTTCAGTAACTCAGGTTCGCGGAACTTTATATTAACACCTTTATTAACAACATAACGAAGACCTGCATAACGAATACCTTCTTCTCGCAAATCTTGACCTATTGTTTTTACGATACCTTCATAGCGGCGATTAATAACCGACTCAATATCAACTTCAAGTAGAAAATGCACCCCTCCGCGAAGATCTAATCCCTGCTTCATTGGCTCTGCATGTATTTTAGATAACCATGTAGGTGTAGATGGCGCAAGGTTTAAAGCAACAGTATATTGCGAACCTAAGCTAGTCTTTATGACATCTCTTGCTAGTAATTGAGTATCCGTAGAATTAAACCTAACCTCTAAACTATCTTCGTTAGCAGTTAAATTTAAAAATTTAATTTTTGCCTTATCCAACGCTTTTTTTATTTGTGCCTCTATTTTATCGGGCTCAATATTTAATTGCGAGGATACTTGGACAACAGGATACTCTGGGTACAAATTAGGGATTACATAAATCAACCCGATAATGGTGATAAACACCAACATCAGGTTCTTCCAAAGGGGAAATTTATTTTGCATTTACCTATTCCTGATCTAGCTTAAAGAGCTTTCAGCGTGCCTTTAGGCAAAACTGAGCTAACTGCATTTCGTTGTAATGATATTTCAATTCCATCAGCGATAGTGGCTTTAATAAATTGATCATCAATATGAGAAACTTTAGCTAACATACCGCCAGAAGTAATAATTTCATCGCCTTTTTGTAATTTAGTTACTAAATTACGATGATCTTTAGCACGCTTGTTTTGTGGTCTTATTAACATAAAATAAAAGAGCACAAAAATAGCTCCAATCATAATAAAAGAATATGAACTTTCACCTTGTGCTGCGGGGGCTGCTGCAGCTGCAATCGCATCAGATATAAATAAACTCATTACCATCTCCTAAATTTAACGTAAAACATAGTTGGGTGACATGATATATAGATTTCAAGCTTAGGTAAATGAACTAAATAATATTAAGTTAAAAAAATATAAATTAACTTGATTTTATAAGATTTTTTGTAACTTCTTAAGGTACGTCATCCCGGGTAACGAGGGATATCGATTTGCAGAAAATTGTGCAACATTCAGGAGATCCTTCGCGCAAAAAACACGCGCTCTGGATGACGTGCGCCATTATGCGCCCTGGATGACGTGCTGTTATTATGCGCCCTGGATGACGTGATACTAATATGAACGTTAAAAAAACTTAAGTTGTCCACAACCTAGGGAGTTAAGTTTTTTTGGCAAAAATGGATATTATGTTCAATTAAAAAACGTTGGCATAAAAGCGGTGTATTTGCATATAGATGATGTAAATATGCTTTTGTTAATTTCTGACTGCAGGTAGGACATACACAACTTTCATCAATTGGCTCAAATTCCATCGCATATTTAGGATCAAAAATTTCTATATCTTTATTACTACTATATACCTTGCCATTATATGCATCTAAAGCCGCTAAATTTGACTCTATATATTTAACATTATGCCGCTGTAATTCCTGCATTAATTGTAAATTTAAATTACCCGCCACATAACATGGTAGATTTTTATATTGCTCTATCTCTTGTAATAATTCTTGAAAAGATTTCTTATCATCATAGGTTAAATAAACTCCGTAGGATTTATCTAACGAGTTTAATAAATCATTAGCAGGCAAAAAAATCATTATATTAGATAACAAATCATTACATAAAGTTATATTTTTTTCAGAGATCCCATTAGGCATTATTACGATATTTGGTTTTAATTTAGCTATTAATTTAATAATCTCATCTTCTGTATATGAAATAGAACTCCCATCATAATGAGAGTGAATTTTATATATACCATCACTATTTATTTTGGGAAGAGTCGCATTTAATACTAAGTTATTCTGCCAGGAGACATAACTACTTAAATCCGATAAATTATTTAGTAAATCAAATCCTGGCTTCATCAATAGCGTGTCTAAATAAAATGCGGCTGTATTTATTCCTACATCTTGCCAATTTTGGGATGTAAGACAGGTTCCGGCAAGGCTTGTTAATACTGGAATCATAATTTTCATCCCTCTCGTAATAAAAGACAAGCATCACCATAACTAAAAAATCTATAGCGATATTCAATGGCCATTTTATAAAGATTATGCATTTCTTCATACCCAATAAAAGCAGATACTAACATTAATAAAGTTGATTCAGGCAAATGAAAATTAGTTAATAAACCATCGCAAATTTGAAATTTATATCCAGGATAAATAAAAATATCAGTATCGCGACTACAAGCTTTAAGCTCACCATTAACGGCTGCAGATTCTAAACTACGAAGTGCTGTAGTGCCAACCGCAATTACTCTATTGCCTGCCACATGTGTTTTATTTACCGCTTCACATAATTCATCACTAACACTAAAAAACTCATTATGCATTTTATGATCGGTAATATTATCAGCACGTACAGGCTGAAAAGTACCAGCACCAACATGTAAGGTTGCAAAAGCCCATTTAACACCTTTTGCTTTTAACTCATCCATAACTAGTTCATCAAAATGTAATCCTGCTGTAGGGGCTGCAACTGAACCTTTATGTAAGGCATAAATTGTTTGGTATCTACTTAGATCGGCTTTGTCATCTTTTCTTGTAATATATGGAGGTAATGGTACATGACCAATTTCATCTAACATTAATTCAACATTTCCATTAAGTTTACAGTGATAAAGAGAATCAATTTTTTCTATGATTTCAATAGACCAATTATTTCCTACATTTATCACTCCGCCATTTTTTAGTGCTTTGCTAGCTTTAATATGCGCTAAAAATTCATCATCGGATATAATGCGCTCAATAAGTAACTCTATTTTACCGCCACTAGCTTTATGACCATAAACTCGCGCAGGAATTACTTTGCTATTATTAAAGACTAAAAGATCCCCAGGCATTAAAAAACTTGCAATGTTTTTAAATAAGTTATCTTCATAACTCTTTGAGTTACATGAATGAACCAATAACCGCGAATCAGATCTATTAGGTAAAGGATATTGAGCAATTAGCTCTGATGGTAAATCAAAATTAAAATCTTGCCTTTTCATTACTCAACCTGTAAATTAAATAAAAATAAACGGTATTCTAACACTAAATTTGATAATTTATTTTTTTAAACAATGGAGATAATAATAAATGAATCGCGTGATGAAAAACATAATGGCAGGCGCCCTATGCTTAATTGCAGCCACAGCTCTTGCAACACCTCCAAAACAACTTATCACACATAATACCACAGACTATGAATCAAATGGCTTTATTGATGGTAGCATCCCATCCCAATACCCTACAAAACCACATAGTGACGGTAAAGTAGCATGGACTGCGGTTAAATTAGCGTGCTTTGGTCAT
>CAMDMN010000156.1 GCA_945901965.1 Legionella genomosp. 1
GCTTCTTATACCTTTTAATTTTCCTTTAGAAAGTGAACGTTTCTGTGAGATTTATGATGAGCTTGCAGCTTTAGATAAAAAATTTCGTGATCCTTCTCTTATAGCATCTGCTGCTAAAATATTAGAAACTTTTGAAAATAAATTGGCAAATAAAGATATAACTGCAGATGAAAAAATTGTTAGTATTTCTAACTTTCTATATAAGTTAAGTATAGATTCTAGTTTATATAACCTAATTGGTGAAAAACGCATAGTTGAATTATTATTACCATTTATAAAAAAGGCCTCTTCAAGTGAAGAAGGGGATGAATTATTTTCTTTAATAAGTTGTTTAAATCATTATGATGGTCCACTTTTTGCGGCTTTTAAGGTGTTTTTTAAAGAACTTTTAGAGAATGATGATCTTGAATCTATTTATAACTTCCAGGATTTTTTGTTCCAACTAGATTTTGAAAGAACGATGGAAGATGCAGATGCATCACCTAATTTTCATACTCGGCTATTATCTGAACTCTTAACACAGATAGATAATGAGTCTAAGAGCAGCTTATTAGGCACGATATTAAAAAGGTATAAATCCTTATTATTAAGCCCTATGAGGGATAGTTACACTCACTTTGTTCGTGATATGTTAAATTCAATTTATTTTGATCTTAATCAAGAATCAATAATTAATTGTTTGATAGAGCTTTGTCCTCAAACTGAAGTAGTTAAGCCTTCTTTAAAAACCACAATTATAGGCGACGCTATTTATTTTTGGGAAATGTCAATTGGAGTGATGAGTAATACTCATGCAAATAGCTTTTATTCTAAGTATCCTCCTGAGGTATTTAAGAAAAAAATACATGAAAATTTAACTATATTAAACAAGACCACAGAAAATGTTATTTTATTTGCTGAAAGTTTTCATTATCTATATATATTAGTTACAAATCATAAGGATGCTTATCCTGAATTCAAAAGAATATTTTTTGATTTAGAGCTTATTTTAAGAGTATTGCGCGAAGGTGGTAAACAATTTTCACCAATAATTGAGGCATTACTTAATGAAGACTTAGATTTTTCTAAGAAAGCTATCCGTGGGATTAAACGTCTATTAGAAAAAGATCCGACTTTAATTCAAGAAGATAAACCACACCTTGTGGTAAAGAAAAAGAGCGTACCTGCAGAGCTTGTTTATGAATTACCATCGAATGCATTTTATCAAGAAAAAATAGATTTATTGAGGATGCATCTCTCAAATCTTCTTCTGCGCATAAAAAACTTTAAGTTAGCATTAGAAGACAGTGAGTCAATAGTTGAAACTGATTATTCAGTAAAGTTAAAGCCATGGATTAGTCTTTATAAGTTTTTAGACAAAAGAGAAAAATCACTAATTAATTTTGGAAGATATTTAAAAAAAGCACGTTCTGAAAAGCTAGTTTCATTTGATTTAGATGAATTAGATATACAACCAAAACTTATGCCTACTTGGAGTTATACTTATATTGATGCATATCAAGATGAAATGGAGCATTTTATTAGCGTACTTAGATCTATAGAATCTAATCAAGCATATGCTTCTTCTCCAATCGTGCAAGATATCCCTGCATTAATTAAAATGCTTTCCATAAATATTTCTGTAGCAAGTATTAGTGATCTTGAAATAGCGGTAGCGAGCAAATCAGAAAAGGATGATTTTACAATTATAAACTTCCCCTTAGAAGATTTTAACGATATCGAAGCCGAAGCACCGGAATCAACCCTATCCGAATCTGAAAGGGACGGTTTCACTTTAACCGCGAGCACCACGCCTATTACATTTGATGAAAGATCAGAAATAAGCCCTCAGTTATCTGTGGTAAGCCTGCGAGAAAGCCCGAGATTTGCAGTTGTTAATCCTTTATTTCAAAGTTTAGCGCAGCAGAAAAAACGGTTTGAAGCAATTATGCTTTTGCTTAACCCTATTTTAGTTAGCTTATTATCTCTTTCAGATTATTATAAAGATTCAGTTGAGTTATCTAAGCAGAGTCAAGATGCTAAAGATCTTTGGCAACTTATGCAGCAGTTAAGTCAATGGAGTGAACGAATAAGTACAGAGCCTTTAGGGGTTGATTTATTTACAGTACCTCCTTTAAGGGAGCTACCAAGGCAACGGGTGGCCGCTGATATTGTTTCGCCTTTTTATCCAACGATGATAAATGATTTCACATTGATAATAGACAAATGGAATCGTGAGATCAATAATTTTGCACTTACTCTCAAAGCAATTATGCACGAAGATTTATCTTCCTCCTTCAATCTAAATATAGACGTCTTCATTGAAAAATTGTCTGGCTGTTATTTTTATGAGCGCAATAATCCTGTTTATCAATATTTACAGGACGTATTCGGCGGATTAGGTACAGTTGAAGTATTTGGGGCTGAGCTTTTTATGTGGGATAATTGTGATATTGATGCGAGAGTCATTTGTCCTAAACAACAAACGCAAGAATTTGTAGTTCAATCTATCCTTGATGAGCTAGCAAGAAAAAATCCTCATGGAAACAATAATCTTAAAGTTCAAGAGCATTTTTTGGTTAGTGATTCTTTTGTGGCTTTTAGGGTTATTAATATTAAAGTTCCAGCGGGACCTAATAATATTCATCCATTGGATATTTCTGTATTTCCCGATGGTTTTTTTGAATCTCATCATTACCTCCCTCACGCGGCTGCCAGTTTAAATCTTAAAAATGGAAGATTGCATTGTGATCATGAGTTTTTTAGTAACATTTTAAAAAATACTATTAATATTAATATTCGTCGGGAGGTATCTCGTAATGCAAATCCATTGTCTCGAGAAATACATATTTTAAAATTTCTAATTCGTGCAAACTTTACACAGGTGTCTTATTTAGGCAAGCAAAGGTGGCTTGATTTTGGTCCAGATGCCGGTCATATTCTAGCAACTTTAAAAATATACGGATCTAATTTGCCTGCTTTAAAAGAAATTAATCCATTATTGGAGGCAGCCTTACGTACATTAATATCTCGTCATTTTAAAGATGATCAATTCACTGTTGCTTTTTTAAATCGCTCAATGAATTTGATTAGTTTTTGTCAGAGCATTGGTTGTAGATTAATTGCGACTAAAGGGCATCAACAATTTGAATTAGGACAAGAAAAATTTCAGATTATGCAATTAAAACCCGTTAGAGAGAGAGTAACAGAAGATAATAGATGTTCATTATTTTTTGAACTTACTAGAGCCCTTGAGGCATTTTTACCTCCTTTACTTCCATCACCACATTTAATGTTTGGGATGTTTGTAGTTCCTACTGTACCTTATGTAGAGGAACAAGGAAAAAAAGGATACTATCCAACATAAATTGTTAATTTATGGACATTATGCGCTAAGCTCAGTTATTATTCCTGCAAATTTATAATATTTGAATATAATGCAATCTTTTTCATGTGAATTAATTCATCAGCATGCTTATACAAAGGCAAGAGTAACAAAGGTTAAGACGCCGCATGGTGAATTTATCACTCCAGTCTTTATGCCTGTAGGGACGCGTGCGGGCGTTAATAATATGATGCCAAGTGAATTGCTAAAGTCAGGTAGCCAAATTATTTTAGGTGGTAATACTTATCATATGCTTTGTGCTCCAGGTATGGAAGTTATAAAGCAGGCAGGAGGCATGCACAAATTTATGGGTTGGCATGGTCCTATGCTTACAGATAGTGGTGGATTTCAAGTTTTTAGTTTATCTAAAAATAAAGAGATTTGTACTATTGATGAAGAGGGGGCGCATTTTACAATTCCTGGTACTAATAGACTTATTCATATGACGCCAGAAATGTCATTGCAAACTCAGAAAATTATTGGCGCTGATATTATTATGGCGTTTGATCAATGCACGCCAAGTGATTGTACGCAAAAAGAAGTTGTAGCGATTATGGCGAGAACACATCGTTGGCTTAAACAATCAATAGATTACCATCAAGAATTCCCCAACTCAGTTTATGGTGCTAAACAAGCTTTATTTGGGATTGTTCAAGGTGGAGTTTATGAGGATTTGCGACGTGAATCTGCGGATTTTGTGGCCTCACAAAAGACTGATGGTATTGCTATTGGCGGTGAAACGATAGGTTTCGATATGCCGGCAACCGTTGAAGTAATTCGTTGGATTTA
This sequence comes from Legionella genomosp. 1, assembly GCA_945901965.1. Classification (GTDB taxonomy): domain Bacteria; phylum Pseudomonadota; class Gammaproteobacteria; order Legionellales; family Legionellaceae; genus CAMDMN01. Next base: position 4,154 of record CAMDMN010000156.1, read on the forward strand.
TGAATTTTTGCCGGAGGATAAACCGCGATATACTATGGGTGTTGGTATGTCGCCACAAGATCTGTTAGATGTAGTGGCTGAAGGTATTGATATGTTTGATTGCGTAGCGCCTACGAGAAATGCGCGTCATGGAGCATTGTATTGTGGTGAGGTTGTTAAATCCGGTAATTGGTTAAAATTTGAAAGTGAACATCAAAATGCTCGTATCCAAATTAAGAAAGCTAATTTTGCCAATGATTTATCGCCAATAATGGCAAGTTGTAGTTGCTATACTTGCAAAAATTATTCTAGAGCCTATTTACATCAATTATTTAAACAAAAAACTAATTTATTTACAGCACTTGCTAGCATTCATAATATCCATGTTTTGCATGATGTTTGTGCTAGAATGCGTGATTTGATAACTGAGGAGAAATTATGATTTTAATTAGTACATCTAAAGGTGATATTAAATTGGAATTGGATGAAGAAAATACGCCAAAAACTGTGGCAAATTTTTTGAATTATGTGCGAAATGGTTTTTATAAAGATACAATTTTTCATCGAGTTATAAGTGGTTTTATGATTCAAGGTGGCGGCTTGACTGCTCAAATGGAAAATAAAGCAACGGATGCCCCTGTTGTTAATGAAGCTAAAGGATCTAAGCTTAATAAGCGCGGAACTATTGCAATGGCAAGGACTATGGATCCACATTCAGCAACAGCTCAATTTTTTATTAATCTTGTTGATAATTCGTTTTTAAATTACAGCGGGGAACAGGCACAAAATTTTGGTTATTGCGCATTTGGTGAGGTAGTTGAAGGCATGGAAGTTGTCGACTTAATCGCAAAAGTTAAAACCGGCCAAAAATCAGGGCATGGAGATGTTCCTTTAGAAGATGTTGTAATTCATGAAGTTACTGAAATTTAAATAAAGGTAGCCTGGTTAGCAGCAACCAGGATTCAGATCTCATTGCAGGTAAATCCTGGTTGCAAGCAACCAGGCTACGTTCAATACCATTTTTATTTTTATCATCTGCTATAATTTAATTAATCATTATGTCTTAATAACGGGGATCTATTATGATAAAGTTAATTATGATGAGCATTTTAGGAACGATCTTAATCCTTTTTAGTTTTACAGCTTATGCAGATAAAATTGTAATTTCAGGAAAGCCAGCCCTTTTAGATTATCATCCAGGATTTTTTACTTTACCTAGTAGCTATATGGAAACCAATGGTTACCGTTATGTAACCCTATCGAATGATGATCGGGTTTGTTTTCTTAGACCTAAAAAAGAATTATCTAGTTTAGATATGTTTTCTATAATCATCGAAGAAAAAGGAGATAAATTTAAATGGTTCTGCTATGAATATGATCCTAATTTCTTTGAATCTGATTTTTAATTCTACTAGCCAACTAACTGTTTTGCCTTTCGCCAAATCTGCATTAATTCATCAAATGACTTGCCTTTTAAGTCATTTAAACCGCTATCTCTTGTAATTTGTTTAACGGCGGATAAGCGACGATCAAATTTATCAATAGTTTTTTTTAAGGTTTCTTC
>CAMDMN010000157.1 GCA_945901965.1 Legionella genomosp. 1
TAATGCGCCTAAAATTATCTAATTGCAATTTATTATAAGGATTATTAGGCTCATCAGCAGAAGCCAAATGAGTCATTATAACGATTTCATCCGACACCCAAGGACAATTACGTAAATCATTAATGACACGAGGAACCACCTTCCGTTCAAACCCCAAACGATGCATTCCAGTATTAACTTTTATCCAAACTTTAATTTTGGTTGTCAAAGGAGTTGTTAACAACCAATCTAATTGCTCTTCTTTATGCACAACACATTGAAAATTTTGACTAGCAGCAAGAGGTAATTCATCTTTACTAAATACACCTTGAAATAAAACACAATCTGTTAAACTTCCAAGATTACGAATATTCATTGCCTCTTCAATACACGCAACCCCGTAAGCATCAATATGACCATCTAATATAGGTATGACCGATGATACTCCACAACCATATGCGTTTGCTTTAACCATCGCAATAATTTTTTTACCTGGCGCTAATTGTTTTATACGATTTAAATTATGTAGTAATGCAGTTGCATCAATGTAAACATGAGTTGGACGTGACACGTTAAATTAATCCTAGATAGACAAAAAATTATTCGTTTTGATAGCCATTAAAGGCCAAATCTTCAAACCGGGTGAATTTACCAAGAAATGCTACACGAACCTTACCAATAGGACCATTACGTTGTTTGGCTATTATAATTTCCGCAGTACCTTTATCAGGGCTATCTTCATTATATACTTCATCACGATAAATAAAACAAATAATATCCGCATCTTGCTCAATTGCTCCTGACTCACGTAAATCAGACATTACAGGTCTTTTATCCTGCCTTTGCTCAAGACTTCGATTTAACTGCGATAAAGCAATTACTGGAACTTTTAACTCTTTTGCTAAGGACTTTAAACTTCGTGAAATTTCTGAAATTTCAGCCGTTCTATTATCAGCCTTAAAACCTGGCACTTTCATTAATTGCAAATAGTCGACAACAATAAGCCCTAAAGGTCCATGCTCCTTTACTAAACGTCGAGCTCGTGCACGTAGCTCAGCAGGGCTTAACGCCGCAGTATCATCAATAAATAATGGAGCTTCAGACAACATATGCACAGCAGATGTTACTCTTGGCCAATCGTCATCATTTAATTTACCAGTACGAATACGATGCTGATCAATCCTTCCTAAAGATGACATCATCCTCATAGCTAAAGAATCGCCTGGCATTTCCATAGAAAACACTAACACAGGTTTTGATGATTTAATTGCTGCATGTTCCGCAATATTCATTACCAATGTTGTTTTACCCATCGATGGTCTACCTGCAACAATAATTAAATCAGATGGCTGTAATCCTGAGGTCAATTCATCAAGATCAGAAAGGCCTGTTGCAAGTCCCGTAATAGAATCACCACTATGATAAAGTGCATCGATTCTCTCAACAGCGCGCACTAAAATCGATTTAATAATTTCAGGACCACCATCAAGTGGAGTTTGTTCAGCAATTGCAAATACTTTAGATTCCGCAAAATCTAATAAATCAGGCACATCTCTATTACCAGGATTGTAAGCTGAATCAGCAATTTCACTAGCTACAGCAATTAGCTGCCGCTGCACTGATTTTTCTCGCACAATGTCTGCATAGGCAGAAACGTTGGCAACAGATGGCGTATTATTTGCTAACTCAAAAAGATAAGACTCACCACCAGCATCATCTAAAGAATTAGTTGATTTTAAAGTATCAAGGAGAGTTACAACATCAAAAGGTTGATTTTTACCGGATAAAGTAACAATAGCACGATACAAAATTCTATGTTCGCTGCGATAAAAATCCTCTTCACAGACTTTGATATTAATTTTATCCCAAACTTGATTTTCAAGCATCAAGCCGCCAATAATAGCCTGCTCAGCCTCGACAGAATGTGGTGGCCGCTTCAATGGATCGGCCGATTTTTTTCGCTCTTGCAAATCTATCATATTTTCATTATCTAAAGTCAATAAAACATATTGTAATACTCAATATGCAAAAAGTAACGCATGAAACATTATATATACCCAATAAACTTCAAAACATTATGTTTAAGCACTTAAAAGCACATCACACTTCGTCAAAGCAAGTCACACTTCGTCAAAGCACGTCACACTTCGTCAAAGCACGTCATCCCGAGTGCAACGAGGGATCTCCTGACCGCGTAGCACGGTACCAACTTCGGAGATCCCTCGTTGCACTCGGGATGACGAAAATAGTTCATTTAAAAAACCTAAACTCTCTCCCATACTTGGGTACGCCCAAGCAAAGAAACACCATAATAACCTCTAACATATAATTTATCGCCCTTAGCAGATAGTTTAAGTCGATAAATTCTACCTGTTTTAGCATCTAATATTTGCCCATCAACCCACTCACCATTACCTTTTTCTTTCAAACCCCAAGCAATTGTCAACCCTTTAATTGGTTTGTCTTTAAATTCACCTGGGCAATTGGAACAAAATCCCGTATCACCTGGACGTGGATATGTTTCAGCAATAGTGCCATACATAACTCCATCTTTTACCGCAAAGCGGATTACAGCTCGTCTATCCCCAGTTTTATCATCAACAGTTATCCAATTACCCTCAGGCGTTTTCGCTGCAAATAATGCTGTTTGATAAAAAAAGGCAACGATAAGAACGGATAGCAATTTTATTAATTTCATAAAAAATCTCCAAAATTATTAAACTATACGATTAATTAATCTTAAGCAGATAATTTACAATGTAAAATCTTCCAATATCCAAATAAATTAGTTTTATAGCAATCGATCAGTTCAATTTTTTTATTTTTAATAATATTATCAATTGCAAAATCAGATTTAAAACCAACAACAGATTGGAATTTTGCGATTTTATTTTCAATTAACTGCATCGCCTTATTAGATGATGAAAAATGATTAACAAAAATAATATGAGCATCAGGACGGCATACTCGGCAAATTTCAGATATAAATTTATCGATATCAGAAACAACAGACGCAACATATAAAGCTGCGACAAAATCAAATGTATTATCTTCAAATTCTAAATTCTCAGCATCCATAACTTTTAAATCAATCTTAGCTTTTACTTTGCCTGATTTAGATAATATCTCTGCTTTTTTCAACATTTCTTGTGAAATATCAATACCTGTAACACTTAAATCTTCCCTATAAAGTGGTAATGACAGTCCAGTACCTACGCCAACCTCAAGAATTTTAGCCCCATTTTTTGCATGTTTATTAATAGTATTAACGCTATCATTCCTTCCTTGATTAAAGATTTTGCCAAAAATTTTGTCATAACATGAAGCATAATTATTATAAACTTTTTCTATCTGATGAACTGTCATATAAACATCCTTGGAATATTAAAATTATTATTAACTCTGTCATTTAAACAAAGAAAGTTAAACATGACTAATTTAATGTAAAGCTTGAAATGAAGCAAGATGAAAGAAAATAACTTTTTCGCTCTATTATTTTACTTCGATTGTTAGTGTTTTTTTGCAAAAACTAGTTTTTGTGTTAGCCTAGTAAGATATATTAATATTAATGTAGCTAATTTAAGCTATCTAAAACCATTGTTTTTCAATTAGCTACTCATTATCTTCCGAAAATTGCTTTACGGCTTGAATGTCTATTTTTAACTATAGAACAAGCCTGTGAAGAAACACATCCCGTGATACATCACTATGCTTTAAAAAATATTATTGAAATAATTAAATTAATAGAAAAGCCTGAACTTAAAAGCCGATTCTTAAAAGAATTTATGCGTATTGAGCATTCTATAAATAAAGCACAAACCCAAGTATCTAACGCACTTTATGCTAAACTTTTTATTCAAATTCAACAATTAAGTCATGTAGTTGGTAGATTTGGTGAATCATTAGATGCTTCACCATTCTTACAATCAATTAAATTAACACAATCGATAAATCAAGGAGATTTTGAGCTTCAATCCCCTCAATTAATACTTTGGCTAGAGTCACACCCCAATGAACGGAAAAAAGACTTATCTAATTGGCTAAAGAGCTTAGATACTTTATATACAACTGTTGCTGTTTATTTATCCTTACTTCGCGATACAGCTGAATTTGATAAAATTGACATGTTAAATGGTTTTTATCAACGTTCTTTACCTTCAAAAACAAATTGCCATTTAATTTTATTAAGAATGGATAAGAATTCAGGAATTGTCCCTAAAATGCAACTAGGCCATCATGGACTTAGTTTACGTTTATGTGATAAAGCCTCAATGACAGAAATACGTCAAACTGAGGCTAATATTGATTTAGCTATCTGTCAATTGTAATCCTATACAATACCTGCTTCTTTTATCAACTCTATAATTTTAATATTTGCTGCTGGAAATTGAAAATTATGAAAATTTTCAATTGAAGACCAACTAAGATCAAGCTGATCTTCATTACATGTAGCTATTCCTATATATTTATTAACATGGTAAATTAATAATTCAATATCTTGATTATTATATTTATATCTTACATTGCCTAAATAATCAGAGGAAATAACATCAAGTCCTACTTCCTCTTTTATTTCTCTTACCAATGCATCTTTTGCAAGCTCATCTTTATTCAGTTTACCACCTGGAAATTCCCAAAAACCGCCATGCGATACATTTTGAGAACGTCTAGTAATAAGGATTTGATTAAGCTCATCCTTAATTACCGCAACCGCTACCTTCACGTAAGACTTCCATGACAACTTTTATATTTTTTACCAGAGCCACAAGGACAAACATCATTTCGGCCAATTTTCTTTTCGTTTCGTTTAAAAGTAGTTGGCATTTTCTCATCAGCTTGATTTTGTAGGCTATCATCAGCATGAATATATTGCATATTTTTCACAAGATCTGCTCGTCTTAAATCTTCAACAGCATTAACATCTTCTTCATTTCTAATCTCAACGGTAACAAGCATCCTAATAATGTCATATTTTAAATTATCTAACATTGATGAAAATAGAGTAAACGCTTCACGTTTATATTCCTGCTTAGGATCTTTTTGCGCATAACCACGTAAATGAATACCTTGGCGTAGATGATCCATCGCGGCCAAATGCTCGCGCCAATGATTATCCATAGTTTGTAAAATCACGGATTTTTCAAATTGCGCTAAAATTTCACGCCCAATTTCCTGTTCTTTTTGTTTGTATAAGGTATTAGAAAGCTCCAATACCCTTTCTTTTATTTCTGTTGATTGGATAGAATGATCTTCATCAACCCATTTTTTTAAATTAGCCTTTATTTTAAAATCATCTGCTAGTAGCTCTATAAGGGCTTCTAAATTCCATTGATCTTCAAGGCTTTCTGGTGGAATATAATTATCGATTAAACCGGTAATTACTGATTCACGCATACCATTTACAGCTTCTATAGGATCAACCATTTCCATAATTAAAGCGCGCTGTGAATAAATAACTTTACGTTGATCATTAGCTACGTTGTCATATTCAAGCAATTGCTTACGCACGTCAAAATTATGCCCTTCTAATTTACGTTGTGCATTCTCTATAGCCTTTGTAACCAAGTTATGCTCAATTGGCTCGCCTGGCTTCATCCCAAGGCGTCGCATCAACATGGCGACACGCTCCGATGCAAAAATTCGCATTAAAGAATCTTCAAGGGATAAATAAAACCGAGTAGAACCTGAGTCACCTTGACG
>CAMDMN010000158.1 GCA_945901965.1 Legionella genomosp. 1
CCAATGCTGAACTGGTGGGCACGCTATCGCTTTGCCCACCCTACATATTTATTTTTCAAAAATTATTACCCAGGCTACGATGCAATAAGCAATTGATTAACCCGATTAACAAAATCAGCGGGATTATCTAATTGCCCACCTTCAGCAAGAACTGCTTGTTCAAATAGAACTACAGCCCATTGTGAAAAACGCTCGTCATCTTCAATTGAATGCAATCTTTTAATTAAAGCATGCTCAGGATTTATCTCAAATATTGGCTTAGATTCCGGCATTTTCTGCCCAGATGCTTGCAAAATTCTTTGCATTTCTAAGCCCATATCATTTTCATCAGAAACAATACATGCTGGAGAATCAGTCAAGCGCTTTGTAACTTGAACATCTTTAACCCTTTCACCTAAGATATCTTTGATCTGCTTTAACATAGGAGCATAAGTTTTTTCTTGCTCTTTTGTATCTTCTAAATCATCAAGCTCAACTTTACCTTTGCTTATTGATTGTAGTTTTTTACCTTCAAACTCAGATAAATATCCAACTAACCATTCATCAATACGATCTGATAATAATAAAACTTCTATCCCTTTCTTCTTAAATATTTCTAAATGAGGACTATTTTTTGCAGCGTTAAAGCTAGAAGCTGCAACATAATAAATTTTGTCTTGTCCTTCTTTCATTCTAGAAACATAATCCACTAATGAATTAGTTTGTTTTTCAGAACCATTAAAGGTTGAAGCAAAACGTAAAAGCTTAGCAATTGCTTCTCGATTAGCTAAATCTTCAACAGGTCCTTCTTTTAAAACTAAACCGAACTCATCCCAGAACTTTTGGTATGATTCAACGTCATCTTTAGCCATTTTCTCAAGCATAGATAAAATACGTTTAGTACAAGCGCCTCGTATAGATTCTACTTGTTTATTATCTTGAAGAATCTCTCTTGAAACATTAAGTGGTAAATCACTTGCGTCTATAATACCTTTAACAAAACGTAAATAGCGTGGCAAAAATTGTACAGCGTCATCCATAATGAATACACGCTTAACATATAATTTTAACCCATGCTTTGTTTCTTGTTGCCATAAATCAAAGGCTGCATGTGCTGGAATATATAAAAGACTAATATAATCTTGCTTTCCTTCAACATGATTATGTGACCAGGCCAGTGGGTCTTGAAAATCATGCGAAATATGTTTATATAAAGCTTTATATTCTTCATCAGTTATTTCAGATTTTTGCAATGTCCATAAAGCAGTAGCCTTATTAACTTTTTCAAAATCAACTTTCTTTTTACCATCTTCTTCAGAAGCTTCAGCCTTCATTACTATTGGCCAGCAAATATGATCTGAATATTTAGAGATTATAGATTTTAAACGCCAATCTGATAAAAATTCATCTGCATCATCTTTCATATGCAATATAACTTCAGTTCCTCGGTCTTTTTTCTTTTCATGACCAATGGTAAATTCACCCTCACCATTTGATTCCCAGACAATACCATCTTCAGGAGCTAATCCCGCTCGTCTTGATTTTACAGTTACTTTATTAGCAACAATATAAGCTGAATAAAATCCAACCCCAAACTGGCCAATTAATTGTGAATCTTTTGCAGATTCACCAGTTAAATTAGATACAAATGCTTTAGTACCAGATTTAGCAATGGTACCTAAATTTTCAACTGCTTCATCCCAATTTAAGCCAATACCATTATCTGAAATGGTTAAAGTCTTAGTTTTCTCATTAAAATCTATTGAGATTTTTAAATCAGAGTCTTTTTCATAAAGTGAAGCATCGGCAAGAGCTAAAAACCTTAATTTATCTAGGGCATCTGATGCATTAGAAATTAACTCTCGTAAGAAAATTTCTTTATTAGAATAAAGTGAATGAATAACTAAATGCAGCATTTGCTTCACTTCAGTTTGAAATCCCATGGTTTGTTGCTTGCTAACCATTAATAATCTCCTAGGTAAATATTTAAAATATGGTGTGTTAAAATCTTAAATTAAGATTTAATTTATTAATCATTTGTTATATGAGGGTTAAATTTAAAATTTCAATGGGTGTGTTTAAATACTTTTATAGGGATAAATATTAGCCTCTGCGTCAGATCGTAGCCTTGATGCAGCGCAGCGTAATCAAGGTTTAGTCCACGTGAATTGATCACGTAACGTCAGAATTAAAAAACCTTGATTATGTTGCGCTGCATCAAGGCTACGTTTTTGTAATAGGTTAGTTTAGATTATGAACCATTCCTACTCTTGGAGGCATCATATAGACTTGAATAGGATCGCTAGTTTTAACAACTACTCCTTTATCGTTAATAACTTCTGCTATTAATGTATGTAAGCCTCGAGTTAACCCTTTAATTGTAAAATTATTAGAACTTATAATGCGCTCATATGGCGAGCCATCAACTAATAATTGAATTTTATCTCCACTTTTCAAATCAGGCTCTAAACCAATATTAACTGACACACGCCCTTCTGCATCACGATTCGTTTCCTTATCCTTTGGCCTAATAAATCTAAGATGTTTATATACAAGCTCCTTTTTAAAGGCTTTAGAATCATCATTAGAAATATCTGCTGAAGATATTTTTGGTGATGAAACAACTCTAGATTCTTTAAGTTCTACTACAATAGCCCCAGGCGCCGCTTTATCACTAAAATGAACCGTGCCTTTATCATCAGTCCATTTATAAATTTCGGCATATAATGAACTTGATGATAATAAAATTATGAGAAATAAATAGTTAATCTTCATTATTTATCTCAGTTAACTACTATAATAAAGCTCAAATTCTATAGGATGAACTAAGCTTCTAACTTGTGTAATATCTAATTCACGCAATTTAATATAACTTTTGATAAACTCTAAATTAAATACATCGCCCTGCAATAAAAATTCATGATCATTATGCAAACTAATCACCGCTTGCTCTAATGAATCTGCAACAGATGGTACGTCAATAAGTTCTTCTGGAGGCAAATCATATAAATCTTTATCAATCGGCTCACCTGGATGAATTTTATTTTGAATACCATCAAGACCTGCCATCATCATTGCTGCAAATGCAAGATATGGATTAGCAGTAGGATCAGGAAAACGCACTTCAATTCTTCGTCCTTTTGGATTATTGACAAATGGAATGCGAATTGCAGCTGAGCGATTGCGCGCAGAGTAAGCTAATAATACTGGTGCTTCAAATCCAGGGACTAGGCGTTTATAACTATTAGTTGTAGGATTTGTAAATACATTTAAAGCTCTAGCGTGCTTAATAATACCACCAATATAATATAAGGCAGTTTCAGAAAGACCTGCATATTGATCCCCTGCAAATATATTAACTCCATCTTTTGATAAAGATTGATGACAATGCATCCCGGAGCCATTATCGCCAACCAAAGGCTTTGGCATAAATGTTGCTGTTTTACCATAATTATGCGCAACATTATGAACAATATACTTTAATAATTGCAATTCATCCGCTTTTTTAGTCAAACTATTAAAGCGTGTAGCAACTTCACATTGATTGGCAGTCGCCACTTCATGATGATGAGCCTCAACAGGAATGCCTAAAGACTCAAGTGTTTGACAAATTGCTGAACGAATATCTTGTGATGAATCTACAGGTGGAACAGGGAAATATCCGCCTTTAATTGCTGGTCGATGGCCAATATTTCCACCCGCAATTTTTTTTCCTGAATTCCAATTAGCTTCTTCTGAATCAATTTTATAAAAAGAGCCGCTCATACTGGTATTCCATCTAACATCATCAAAGATGAAAAACTCAGGCTCAGGCCCAAAGAATGCAACATCAGCAATTCCTGTGGATTGCAAATACGCTTCTGCTCGCATAGCTAATGAACGTGGATCTCTGTCATAACCTAACATGGTTATTGGATCAACAATATTACATCGAATAACTAAAGTATTATCTTGATAGAACGGATCAAGAAAGATATTGTCAAGATCAGGTTTTAAACCTAAATCTGATTGGTGAATTTTTTGCCAGCCTTTGAAAGATGAGCCATCAATCATTTTTCCATTTTCAATAAAATCATCATCAACCGCTGAAACAGGAATAGTAATATGCTGTTCTTTACCTAAAATATCAGTAAATCGCAGATCAACAAATTTAGCGTCATGTTCCTTAATTGCGGCAAGAACGATATTTTTACTCATTTTAATCTCCATATTAAAGCAGGCATTAGATTTTAATTAATCTTGGTTCGTAAAAACTTACGTAGCGAAGCAATCTATTAACATCAAAGGACGCTGGATTGCTTCCCCTTTGGGTCGCAATGACGGACTTTGTAGTTATTTATGAACGTTTTTCACGACCTTAGTAAATAACTTCTAGTCTACCTTAAGTGACATATTAAACCCAATAGATTAAACTAGATCACAGATAAAATAATTTTATAATTGGTAAAATCTTCTTATGGGTGCATACCAATATCAAGCAATTAATAAATCAGGTAACTCTGCTAAAGGAGTCATTGAAGCTGACTCCGAAAGACACGCTCGCCAATTACTCAGAGAAAAAAATTTATTCCCTACCTTAGTACAAACATTAAAAAAATCTAACCTTAACAAGCATAAAGATAAAATTTCATCTCAAGACTTAGCCTTATTTACGCGTCAATTAGCTACATTACTATCAGCTGGAATTCCAGTTGAAGAGTCTCTTCGTGGTGTTAGTGAACAAACTGAAAAAGATAAAATAAAAAAATTAATTATCGGTGTGCGTGCCAAAGTAATGGAGGGATATTCCCTAGCACAAGCGTTAGCTGAGTATCCTTTAGTTTTTCCAGAACTTTATTGTGCAACGGTCGCAGCAGGAGATCAAACTGGCAAACTTTTTGAAATATTACAAAAATTAGCTGACTATACTGAAGGGCAACAAAATATAAAACAAAAAATTCAACAAGCATTAATATACCCTGCATTAATGATTGTAATTTCAACAGCAATTATTTCATTTTTATTAACATTTGTTGTACCTAAAATTATTGAGGTATTTACAACTAGTAATCAATCTTTACCCCAAATGACCATTGTACTAATATCTATAAGTTCTTTTATTAAATCATATGGTATTTATACCTTAATTATTTTTGCATTAATTTTCTTAATATTTATTAAAAGTCTAAAAAAACCAAATATACGCTTAATTTGGCATCGTACTCTCTTAAAAATTCCGATTATTTCATATTTAATTATAACCATTAATGTATCGCGCTATATTCATACTTTTGCTATTCTTTTTGCATCTGGTGTTAATGTGTTAGAAACTATGAAAGTTTCAGCAAGTCTTGTTACTAATAATGTAATGAGATTAGCCTTTGAACAAGCCGCTTCTCGAGTACGGGAAGGAACATCGATTAGTATTGCGTTAAAAGAAACTGGTTTTATAAATTCCATGGCAACCCATCTTATTGGAAGTGGGGAGAAATCTGGGGAAATTTCAACGATGATGGAACGCGCTGCAATCCATCTAGATAGTGATCTAAGGCGATTAATTGATACTGCCTTAACTTTACTAGAGCCATTAGTAATTTTACTTATGGGTGGTGTTGTACTATTTATTGTATTAGCAACTTTACTACCAATTTTTTCAATGGAGCAACTTGTAACTTAAATAACTTCACAATAACCACGAGAAACGTC
>CAMDMN010000159.1 GCA_945901965.1 Legionella genomosp. 1
GTTAGTTTTGCATCTTTCATGGGGCCCGGAGTTTCTGCACGATATAGCTGCATTCCGCCAACACCAAGCATCGGTAAAATCGCAACAGCAAGCACGACAATTCCCATTCCACCTAAAAATTGTAATTGTTGGCGATAAAATAATATGGAATGTGGTAAGCCATCTAAATGAGTAATAATACTAGCACCTGTAGTAGTAAAACCTGAAACTGATTCAAACAGTGCATCAGTCATAGATTGACTTTCATCGATAGCAAAAAGAAAAGGCAGAGATGCAAAAAAACATAAAACAAACCAGAAAAGTACAACAATTAAAAAACCATCGCGGATTTTTAATTCCTGCTGGTGATGACGAAAGCACATCCACAAGAAAATCCCTGTGCCATATGTGCATAAAAAAGCCGCAACGAATGGAAACCAAAATTTTTCATGGAAAATTACATTAATAATTAATGGGGTCAACATGCTTAAGCTAAAAATCACTAGTAATAAGCCGATCAAGCGCAATATGGTTTTTATTTGCATTAAATTTTAGTCCATATAGGTTAAATTTACTTGGAATAATGATTCAATTTGACGAACATATCTTTTTTTAAGTAGTAGCATAATTACATGATCTTCTGCTGCTAAAATGAATTCTTTACTAGCAATGAAGACTTTTTCTCCACGGACAATCGCTGTAATAAAGCAGCTTGGCGGTAATTCAATTTCATCTAATCTTCGCCCTATAACTTGAGAGGATTGTTCATCGCCATTAATTACTAATTCAATAGCTTCTGCTTCATCATTTTGTAAACGATGAACTTTTACCATATTGCCACGACGTAATTTGGTAAGAATGCTGCCAATGGTAATAAGTTGCGGGGAGATTGCATGATCAATAGTACTATCATCGATTAGATCTACATAAGCATTGCGATTAACTATAGTCATAGCGTGCCGAGCCCCTAAGCGTTTAGCTTGTAGGCAAGACATAATATTTGCTTCATCATCATTGGTTACCGCGCAAAAAACATCTGTAAATTCAATATTTTCACTTATAAGTAAGTCGCGATCAGCTATATCGCCTTGAAGGACAGTAGCTTTATGTAAGCGGGAGGAAAGGTAATTTGCTCGTTGTAGGTTGTGTTCAATTACTTTTATGCGATAACGAGATTCAAGCGTTTGAGCAAGGGTGCTGCCAATATGTCCGCCACCTGCAATAATAATACGTCGGTTAGGGTGGGTGTATCGCCCTAAAGCAACAAGTACTTGGTGGATTGCTTGAGGGGATGCTATAAAAAGAATGTCATCGCCCTTGGCGATAATAGTTTCAGGCTCTAATGTAATTGCCATATTATCACGGAATATTGCCACAACACTTGCTTCGATTGAGCTTAAGTGTTCATCTAATTGACTAATAGTTTTGCCGACCATTATGGCATCATCTTGTGGTTTAATGGTGGCTAGTAATACCAATCCATCTGAAAAGTCAAGAATTTGCGAAACCCCGGGGTAGTCTATTAAATTTACAATGTGTTCGGTAACTAATTTTTCCGGGCTAATGCATACATCAACTGGTACATGTTCATTACAAAATAATTCTGGGTATTGATAATAATGTCTTGAGCGAATCCGGGCAATTTTATTTGGAGTTTTAAATAAACTATATGCTATTTGACAGCCAATCATGTTTATTTCATCGCTATTGGTTACAGCGATTAACATATCAGCTTTTTCAATGCCCGCATCTATTAAAATATTGGGATGAGAGGCAGAGCCTATGACCGTTTTAATATCAATGCGATTTTGTAAGTCGCGAAGTCTTTCTTCTTTTATATCGATAAGGGTAATATCATTATCTTCGTGGGCCAAGTTTCGCGCTAAAGTTCCGCCGACTTGTCCCGCACCAAGGATCACAATGCGCATTTTTTCTCCGGCGATGTGGCTAGCTTTATGATCAAATTAGTCTACCTTCATAAACAAATGTTGCAGGACCTTTTAAAAAAACTGAACCTTCTAATTTAGGCCAAGTTACCAATAAGTCACCGCCAGGTAAGCTCACAGTTATATTATCATCTAAATTATGAAAGAGCATGCCGGCTATTGCTGCGGCAGTAGCCGCGGAGCCGCAAGCTTTTGTTTCGCCAGCACCTCGTTCATATACGCGTAAGCTAATATGGTTTTTATTAATTATTTGCATAAAACTCACATTAGATTTTTCAGGAAAAAACGAGTGCAGAGAGATTTCTTTACCTAATTCGTTGACATTAATTGAGGCTATATTGGAAACTAACATTATAGCATGTGGATTACCAATGCTAAGCGCATGAATTTTGCATGGCTTTTGATTTACAAGGGGCAATTCATAAATTACCTCTTCTTTTATAGCAGCGATAGGTATATCAGTAGGGTAAAGTTTAGGTTTTCCCATCTCAACTGTGACACTATCATCTTTATTTAAAAGAAGCTCCATTTGGGTGGTAATGGTAGCAACCCTAATTGTATTTTTCTTTGACATCCCATAATGATTAATAAAGCGAGCAATACATCTAGCACCATTGCCACATTGTCCTACCTCTTCACCATTAGAATTAAATATACGGTAAAAAAAATCAATATTGTCTTGATTAGATTTTTCAATAAGTAAACATTGATCAAAACCAATACCAGTATCACGTCTCGCAAGACTCTCTATTTTCTTAGGTTTTAAATTAATTTTTTGATTTATAGCATCTATCACCATAAAATCATTACCTAAACCATGCATTTTAGTAAATTTAATTCCCATGATAATGCTCGTTAACTGGTTTTTTAATAGGATCATTGGTTGGTAAATAAAGCGGACCTTTTTGCCCGCACGAAGAAAGAAGCACTGTAAGTAGGCTGATGGTAGATAGTAAGCGTAGGAATAAAGTCATTATTATATCGTAATGTTTTTTAAAATATTATTATAGATAATCCAAAAGCAAATCGCCATCTTATGTATGCTAATTGGTCATGATTGTATTGTCTTACGTGTGTAATATACAATCAACTGGTTGGCGATGTTAAATTACTAATGACCATTTGGTTTTAGATAAATTTTTTTGAGAAAAAAATGACTCCAGAAGAACTGCAAGCAATAATTGATAGTACCAAATGGAATGAATTAGGGCGGGGTGCTTATAATAATGCATTTGTTTCAGAAAATATTTTAACTATTAGTGGATATTCTGGGATATGGGTATTAAAAAAACCAATTGCTGACGTTAATAAGTATGCTCTTCTCATGAGTGATAAAAGTCGAGCTGTTAGAAAATGGAATTTATTAAATCCTGCGTTTCCTGCTCTAGAGAGTAAGGATGGATGGATAGTCCCTTATCTTGGTGATGTTGAAGCATCAGATCAACAAATAACAAATAAGTTGATTGAGATTTATCTTCGTACAAGAATTATTTTAGTTGATGGTTGTAGTAAATCTAATTTTCGTTTTTATCTTGGCGAAGTTATTTGTATTGATGTCGACCTTTCTTTGCGAAGAGGTTCAATTGCAAGTGATCAATTTAATTTATTAAAAAGCCCTGATAGCTGTGAAAAATTTTTTGAATATTGGTTAAGACAGGGGATGGGTCAAAGTATATCAATTATTCAGACGCTCCATTATTTAGAAGAGCACATTGCTGATCTAGATATTAAAGATTCTTATATCTCTTTAAAATTTCTGTCGGAATTAAATATTTTACGAATTAAAAATGTTGTGCTTAGCGTATCTATGATGGAAAATTTATTTGAACTTATAAAATCAGATGATAAATCCATAATTATTAACGGGGCTTTTTTTGCACTTAACAAGGTGGGTGGTATAAGAGCTCCTTATGAAAAAGGCGTAAAACATGCAATCCATGTTGCTGCTGAATTTGGTTTATTACTTTTGGTTAAAGAGCTTATTAAGAATAATCCTGAACTTCTGAATGTAACTGATAGCTATAATCAGAGTCCTTTAATATATGCAGTAGCTAAAAGGCATAATCATGTTGTAGAGGAATTGATTAAGAATGGCGTCGAACTTAACGTGCCAATTCAACTGCCGCCAGATAATAAACATTACGCATCGTTACATAATTGCACACCTTTAGATGTTGCTATAAAATCTAATTTTGCAGATATTATCGGAATGTTGCGTGCAGCTGGAGCCATTGCTAATTGGCATAAAGATGATTCTATAGTTGCTACTGGAAGTGAATTAAGTGAGTCTAGTCCCCTTGCCAAATTGTCAGTTTTTGCAGAGCGACCTTCAAATACAAAAAAACCAAGATTAATATCATCTTTTTCAGAATCTGCAGTTGAAAGTGCATCCGGAGCAGGATTGCCTTTTTATGAATTACGTCATCTCGAATATCATGAGGGATCTCCAAATAGAGGCATCAAGCCAATTTCATGAGATCCCTTACTGTGTTCGGGATGACGGCCATTTATAAAAATAATTTATAACCTAGGGTCAGGTTAGCTTCTAATGTACTTAAACTTGCAGCATAATTAGCTATGCTAGCAAGGTTTGTTGCTATACCATTGTTCTTTTCTTTACCAAACATGGTATATAAGCCATCTACTCTAACAAAAAGATTTTTAGTAACATAGTTAGTCAGGCCAAGACCTGATTGAAAACCACTTAGATAAAAATCATTATTTAAGTAACCATAGGCACCATTGTCAGTCGTTTTGAATTTAGCACCAGTATATCCAAGAATAATATGACCTACGGCACTTGAGCTAAACTCAATTCCTGGTAGCACGCGAATCCCCCAGTTATATGTTTCTTGTGAGGCATAAAAAGTACCGTTGTAATTATGTAAAGAATTAGCATTTTGATTGCCATTACCATAAACGTAGACTTCTGCACCGAGTTTTAACATATCTGTGAAGCTGTAATCATAGCCAAATAATCCACCTCCAGTTACACTCGTTCCGCCTAGATCGTGGGTTTCAACACCAGAAAATTTGTTAATTTTTAATTGATTAGTTAAGTTAGATACGCCTAAAGTACCGCCAATATATATACCATCGTAACTTTCGACAGATTCAACAGCTCCCATTGTTCCAGCAAATAAAGAAGCTGATCCTAATACGAGTGCTAATATAGATATCCTTGTTAACTTCATTTTTAAAACCTTTTTTGATTAATAATAAATAGCGTATGGTGGGCAAAGCGGTAGCGTGCCCACCAACAGCGCCTGACGATGGTGGGCACGCTATCGCTTTGCCCACCATACGTTCATAACTACGTATAAATTAAAAGTATATTTGCAATGTTGTTGTGATTTGTCAATATATTAAGTCTATAAATCTATAGTTTCCTTGCCATATGAATATCAATTGGCGATAATTTGGTTTTTGTTTGGAGTTGAACTGTTGAGCGTTTATATTAATGATCCGTCAGGAAAAGCTGACGCTTGTGTAATTTGGATGCATGGATTAGGCGCTGATGCTCAGGATATGGTGGGTCTTGCTGAACAATTACCTTTATCTGTGTCAATTCGTCATGTGTTTATTGATGCGCCAATACGTCCTGTAACTATTAATAATCGGATGCCGATGAGCGCTTGGTACGATATTGTAGGGGCAACATTAACTGATAGAGAAGATAATGATGGAATAAAAG
>CAMDMN010000160.1 GCA_945901965.1 Legionella genomosp. 1
TAAATCAATATCCTCAAGATGTTCAAGGCTAGCTTTTTCAAGATCAAAATCTTCAGAAATATATTTACATTTGCTTAAATTTATTTTTCTTAAATTTGGTGAGGCTTCTAAAATAGTTTTTAAAGATTTAGCCGAAATATTAGAATAACTTAAATCAATAACCTCAAGATGTTCAAGGCTACCTTTTTCAGGAAAATAATCAGCAGGAAAACGTATACAAAAATTTAAATTTATTTTTCTTAAATTTGGTGAGGCTTCTAAAATAGTTTTTAAAAATTTAGCCGAAATATTAGAATCACTTAAATCAATAACCTCAAGATGTTCAAGGCTACCTTTTTCAGGAAAATAATCAGCAGGAAAACCTTTACAATAATTTAAATTTATTTTTCTTAAATTTGGTGATGCTTCTAAAATAGCGTTTAAAGATTTAGCTGAAATATTAGAATCACTTAAATCAATATCCTCAAGATGTTCAAGGCTACCTTTTTCAGGAAAAAAATCAGCAGGAAAGCCTCTATAAAATTTTAAGTTTAATTTTCTTAAATTTGGTGAGGCTTCTAAAATAGTTTTTAAAGATTTAGCCGAAATATTAGAATCACTTAAATCAATAACCTCAAGATGTTCAAGGCTACCTTTTTCAGGAAAATAATCAGCAGGAAAACCTTTACAATAATTTAAATTTAATTTTCTTAAATTTGGTGAGGCTTCTAAAATAGTTTTTAAAGATTTAGCTGAAATATTAGAACTACATAAATCAATATCCTCAAGATGTTCAAGGCTAGCTTTTTCAAGATCAAAATCTTCAGAAATATATTTACATTTGCTTAAATTTAATTTTTTTAATTTTGGAAATAAATTTAAATACTCAACCAAATCTTTAGATTTTAACAATGAACGAGTTAAATCAATTTCTTTAACCTCTATGGGGTTAACTCCCGGAAAATAATCTTTTTGCTCATTTCGTACATGAATTAAGTTGCTAAAAGCTATATCAATAAAACTATATCTTTCTTTTTCTTCCAATGAAAATAACCTCAGCAAATCATCCCATGCGTTATATTTTTTTGCTTGATTTTCAGAAAATATCATTAAATCCAATATGAAAGACTTAATTTCAGATTTTTGCGACTGTAAAAATTCAAAAATAAGCTCCTTACTAACCCCATTTTCTAAAGCATTCAATAGATCATGACAACTCACTGATCTTGGCTGAAGCAAAGGCTCCTCACCTAGTAAATAATTTATCCAATGATCATCTAAAATCTGAATCGTATCTTTGGCTAATCGATGTTGAGCTGCCATATCTTCTATAGTCTTATAGCTATCAGCCGCCATCTGCAAACGCTTCTCTTGTTGATCTAATAGGTTTAAATTATCTTGAGTAAGGGTAAGCAAATCACCTTTCTGCCACATATAAATCTCAAAGCCATCTTTCAATAACTTAGTCAACAATTCTCTTGCCGCAGTCAACTTATAATAAGGCCAACCAGCAGCCGACCAATCGGCAAGGATTAGCTTTTTCTTTTTTTGTTCTGTGATTAAAGATGGGTTAATCCAAAAATCTGACCGTCCCTTAGCTAGGCGATAAAAATCTGGCAAACCAGAAGGGCGTGATTGATAAGTCTTAGATGACTTTTTAACGCTATATAATAAAGACTTAATATCTAAATATGGATAGGGCATATTTAATCCAATAATATAACTATATGTATCTAAGTATAGACCAAATTAAAATGACATAAGCTTATTATTCTTAAACTTACTTATCATCACTCATACTTGGTGCAATATGATAAGATGAAGCGTTACCATCGTTCTGATGTAAATATGGTTTTAATGCTAAATGAAGGTTATTATTATAGCCCATGCCTTCCTAACCGGCGTTAATATATAAAGTATGATAACTAAACAGCAAATTGAAATTGATGGTATTACCATTGAAATACTTCGTAAACCTATTAAAAACATGCACCTACGTATCTATCCACCTGATGGTTTAGTTTGCGTATCAGCGCCTTTAAAATTAAGTTTAAAATATATTCAAAAACAACTTGAAGCAAAAAGCGAATGGATCCACAAGCAACGCGCAAAATTTCAATCTTTACCATTAAAATCACTTCCCATACTTGAAAATGGTGAGTCTCATTATTTCCTTGGCATTCCATATACTCTAACTTTAGTTCATGAAGAAACTGCAAAGAAAATAACCTTAAAAGATAATTTACTATTACTTCATACCAAACCAAATGAAACCATAATAAATAAAAAAGCGATTTTAAATCATTGGTATTTAAGTCAGATGAAAGAGCTTATACCTAATTTAATTAGTAAATGGCAACCTATAATAGGTGTTCATGTTGGCAGCTTTGGGATTAAGGCCATGAAAACCAGGTGGGGATCTTGTAATACTCGTACACGGAAAATATGGTTAAATCTCGTCTTAATCCAAAAACCAGTTATTTGTCTTGAATATGTGTTAGTGCATGAAATGGTGCATTTGCATGAAGCAAGCCACAATGCTCGCTTCTATCAATTGATGGATAAATTTATGCCTGAATGGCGTAGTTATAAGCACATACTTCGATCATAAAAAAATTAATTAATGGTAAATAATCCTTACGTAGCCTCACTGCCATTAAGTTAATGGAATAATTATTTAAATACAATGAGTTAAACATTGGAAAGACGTTCAAATGCGCGTCGTTGCGAGGTACGAAGCAGGCCAGGGGTTCGGAGTGCAGGCCTCTGGATTGCTTCGTACCTCGCAAAGACGACATTGTGCAAACTGAATAACGCATTGTATTTAAAAGTAATTTCCCTTAACTTAATGGCAGTGTTGCGTAGTTGCGTAGCCTGGTTGCTCGCAACCAGGGCCCTCTAATTTAGGAAATCCTGGTTGCAAGCAACCAAGCTACATCATGAAGCCCTTGGTGGGCGATTATTATAAGCGGCTACTCGTGCGCCCCATTCTAATAGATTTTTATTACAATCGTCTTTATCTAAGATAACTTCAATAAAACATAAGCAATCAGCTTTTTTAGCTTCTTTAATTACATCAAGTAGTTCTTGATGAGTTGAGGCTTTAAATGCACGCGCTTTTAACTCTTTGCCATTAAAAAAATTTACCAAATCAGCATAATGCCAATTATTAATAACATTATAGGGGCCATCATGAATTTGCACTTCAATTGTATAAGCAGCATTATTCATCAAAAAAATAATTGGTTTAAAACCATAACGAATAAGAGTTGAAATTTCTTGCGCACCCATTTGAAATGATCCATCACCAATTAGACCAATAACGCGTTTTTTATTGTGCAACGCAGCTTGCATACCCAATAATGCCCCGACTGACCAACCAATAGATCCATATTGCATTTGAATTTCAAAAGGACAATCTTTAGGTAATTGTAAACGCACACCATTAAACCATGAGTCTCCGGTTTCAGCTAATACACCATAATCATTGCTTAATAAGGCTTGAATTTGTCCGAATAAAAACCTGGTTGTAATTGGCGTATTTAAATCTTTTGGTAGATTATATAAGGGTGCTGCGCCTGCAATTCGCTGATATCCTTTAAATGAGGCGTCATTAAATTTCAACTCCTTTGTTAAGCCATGCAAAAATTCATTCATATATACACCAGTATAAACACTACCTGCCACAGACACAAAGCCATCAGCGATAACAATGAGTTTTTTAGGTTGAATATTACATACGTGCCCGACAGTAGTGTAATCATTAAAATTAGGACCAATGAAAAAATATATATCGCTAGATTCCACGATTTCGCCACATCCAGGGCTACTGACTGGCCCCCAATAAATGCCAATATAATTGGGATGTTGTTCAGATACAAAGCCTTTAGCATCAGGCATTGCTGCTAAGGCATAACCACATGAAGAACTTAATGTTTCGATCATCGAAAGAGCCTCACAACTGCGCGCCTTGGAGCCTGCAACTAAAACCGGCTTAACTGCAGTATTTAATACTTTAGCCGCATGAGATATAGCAGATTTTAACGATGAGGTATCAGATAATCTTTTATTATTTAATGCTCGTTGTGTTGGCGGTGAAACGCTCATGCTCGCAATATTACAGGCGATTTCAATATAAACAGGTTTCTTCTTTTCTAATGCAATGGCAATAGCTGTATCAATTTGCATCGGTGCATCGATTGGGCGGTGTATAAATACCGTATGCGCGGTAATATGTGCAAAAATATCTCGAACAAAACTATAATTTTCAGTAGCTAAAGTGTGATGTAAAATCTCAGCATCTTGAACTGAGTTAGTATTTGGTCCACCTGAAATAACAATTACCGGCAAATTCTCAGCATAAGCACCAGCAACAGCATTTACAGCGCTCAAACCACCAACACTATAAGTTACTGCAAGGGCTGAGACACCATTTATTCGAGCATATCCATCAGCTGCATATCCTGCGTTTAATTCATTACAACAATTAATCATTTGCAGAGATTTATTTTTTAGCATCTCATCTAGCAATTCTAAGTTATAATCTCCAGGAATTGCAAAATAATGAGTGAGGCCTAATTCTTGTAAGCGTTGAGCAAGATATGTACCGACAGTCGTCATGATGGAATCCTTTCCTTAAAAATTTATAATTTAATTTTATTAGGGTCTTTTGACAATTAATCTTCTAAAGCCAGACGTCCTGCTTAAATAAACTATTTTCCAGAAGTTTTTTCTAATGTATTTTCACCAGGACTCGCATCATCGAGACGATCTTTTGATACTGAGAACATACTTACTCCTGCTAAGGTAGATGCTGGACGATCCTTATAATCTCTAATCGCTTCCTCTAATTTAGCTATCAAAACTAAAGCATCTACTTTTTGTTTTGGTAAATCAGAAGCCGCTTTCACAATTGGATTCTGACCATCCATAGTAACATCAGCAATTCTTTTTAAATTAGGAAGATATACGCGTTCAGCAAAATCCACAGACAATGGACCAGGCAAAGTTGTTGGCACCCGATCTTTACCAAATGTTTCTTCAGGTAAGGATTGTAATTTAAAAGCCTTTGCCGCCTTAAAAAGTAGGCTTGTTTTTTCAATATCCATACCAAGTTTTAACATACTTTCAATAAATGTACGGATTTGTTGGTATGACTTAGCATCCTTATCATCTTTAGCTTTAACCGCATTATCTTTATCAAATTCTATTAAGGATTTTTCTAGAACATCCCAATATTCTTTAAGCTCCATTTTATTCTCCTTTACTTATAATACTAAGTAGAAAAACAAACCAATCCTTTGTTTAATTAATATAGTCAATGATTATTAATTTGTCCATGGGCTAATCTGATTTTGAACTGGAGGGATTTTATTGTAGCAAAATGAATATAGGGTAGGCCAAAACCATATCATTACCCACAAATCTGTTGATCCTTTATGGGCCTGCATTGCCTGGTGAAATCCGAGCCACGACCGTTAGGGAGTGGAGATTTTAAGAACTCCACTCCCTAACGAGGTAGCTGTAATCTTCAATTCGGATAAGAGGGCTTCTTAAACAAATGAAGAAGAAGTGTTCGGCGTAAGATTGGTCGTAATCCTGACTATTGCGGCAGGAAGGTA
>CAMDMN010000161.1 GCA_945901965.1 Legionella genomosp. 1
CTCTTTAAGGCATGTTCCTGCGCGTTACTCACCCGTCCGCCACTCGCCATCAGTCTAGCAAGCTAGACCATGCTGCCGTTCGACTTGCATGTGTTAGGCATGCCGCCAGCGTTCAATCTGAGCCAGGATCAAACTCTTCAGTTCAATTCTAGCTAGTCTCTTACAACTAACGTTTTTACTTCTTTACTTCTTATTTCTTATAGCACTCTTTCTTATCAGAGCGCCCACACAGTTTGTCTTCTAATTTTTAATGAACCGTCGCCACACAAGGCGTGCTGCGTATTCTACTCATCTGGGATTCTTTGTCAAACCTTTTTTGATTTTTATTTAAAATGTTTTTTTAGTATCTAACAAGCGTCTAGGCCGCTTGTTAGAAAAACCTATTTGAGATAAAGGAAAATCAATGCGGAAGTGCTGAAGTACTACTTTGATCGGCTTGAACTAAAGAGCTTATCTCAGGGGCTGCAGCACGTTGACTGGCTAGAGCTGGTTGAAACATAGAATGAGCTCCACCAAATAACTGCATTGAGGCTGCCGTTGATTCTTCGTCTGATGTTGCTGCTAGTACTGATCCTTGGGAAACTAATAATTGCCTTCCTAATAAATGCAAAACATCTCTTTGCCCCATGGCCATGGCTGGTGTAACCCCTCTGAACCCATGTGTAACTGCGGCAGATTGAGGCATACTATATCCATAACAACTGGAAAAATCATCATTAAATTCAGCTCTCCTTGTCTGATAACCTGGCAAAGCCATGTCTTCCAATCTTAGAGGAGCGCAAGCTTCGCTTGCGCCTATAAGCGTAGAAGTCACTGGCAGCCTACCACCTATCAGAGGATTTACTATGTTAATCAATTCATTGCCTGGGAAAATCCCTATATTAAGCGCCGCACCACTCACTATTATTTGTATAGATTGAGTGGAGTTAAGGTAGGAGTTGTCATTTGTTGTAACCACCAACTCACTAGGTTTTAAATTAGATACTCTAAGAACATATCTATCAATACCGGCAGCATCAACTGCATCACTCCTTGACATTAATCGGACGATACCAGTTTCAAAACTAAATTTAATAGTGGGAACACTTAAGGTACTTAACAAAACACTTAAATGATTTCCCAATCCAAAAATAGATCCATCCAACGTAGTTTGCGGCATAAATGGTAATGGGAAATAGATATTGTTGTAAGGGATATGTAGCATATAAGTTTCTACTATTTTCTTGATGATTTGATGATCATTTTTAGAAAATTCAGCAATGCCTAAATTAGCCATTAATGTTTGAGTTACGAAATTAACTAACAGATCTCCTGTACGATCCTCAGCGTATATAGCTTTAGCTATCTCACACCAGATTGTCATCGCTCTTTGTTGTCTTTCAATATCAAGCACTTGACCTGGTGTTGAATAGTACGATATAGGTAAATTAATCGCAACACTCATCAATTGTTGTGGATTATTACTTGCCGCCAACTGCTCTGCTGCTGGAGCGTCAATGAAGGTGATTAAATCACCAAGTTTACCACTAAGTTCAATAATATTCTGCCATATACGAGGTGTTTTCATAGAGGCTTGATAGGCTGTTTCTGCTATTGTTATTTGTTTTTGAGATGGAATACGCTCTACCGCTCTTAAATCTATGCCTTTGTCCCTCAAATAATTAGACACAATTAGGCATCTAGCAGCAATTTTTTCTTGTCGCTCACCTGCAAAAATTGCAGACTGTATTTCAAGATTAAATCCATACAGAATTAAATTCTTTTTCGTGAACTCTAAACCTGCAATACCCTTAACTTCATTACCAAAGATTAAATCTAAAGTTTTCTGAAGCTCATTATCATTCATATCAGAAATGACATAGTGGCCTGCTGGCGTTTTCTCGTGCAATAATGTCCATAGATATTTTGCATAAAATTCAGGGGTCTGTTTTTCAGCAGGGAACATCATGGCCAACGGTCTTAAGTAAGACCTCACCAGTGACGGGTCAATAATATCATGGTGCTCTAATTGCACCATCATTCTATCTAGGCTTAACTCCAACGCATTAATTTGAATTAAAATATTACCTTGCGATCTTACAAATGCTTCTTGTTGTCTTGCAAGAAATACATTTACGCCAGAATCACCAACGAAACCAAATCGTTCATCTACGCAGCTTCTATCAGAAAATCTATCAATCATGAGTAATATTTGGTTTTTAGACTCATTAAGTAAATGCTTGTAATGATTTATTAAGTGTTGTAACCGCCTTTTCTTTTCTTCAGCAAACGGCGCTGCAGTAAAAGCTGCGGCTTTAATCAACTCACTATCTATTATGTATGATAAACTATTAACTTTGTTAACCATCCCCAAGTATTGTGTAGTGTGACGTCGTATAGCATCACTATCACCTCTTAGCGCAGATACGAGTCTATCTTGATATACTTGTGAAATTCCATCATTAGCAAAACGGCGCAAAAAGTCTATGTTAGCTGAGTTTGTATGGTCATCTAAAAGCAATGAATCAGCTTCAAGTTTCACGTAGCCTTTAAAATTATCCATCAATCTAATGATTGCTGCGGTTGATGCCGCATCCCCTCTTCCTGCTTTTTGTCTTATATTATCCATATATTGTTTTATTTTATATAAAGTACTTTCTGCTTCAGCTTCATTAATTTTATCAATAAGTTTTTCAAGAGCACTAGTTTTAATTAAATCAATAAAAGAACTTACTGCATCTATTTCATCTGATTCAGGAACGAGCATCATAATTGATTTATTATCTAAATAACTGACAACTTTTACTTTGGTAGCAGTTTCTAAAGCAGCAAATTTTTCAAAAATTATATCTCTAATCATTGGTTCAATTTGCTCTAAATTTAAGTTGGTACGAGTTTGCATGTAATATTCATTATGCAATAACATTTGACCAAATAAATCACCACGTAAACCCATATCACACCGTTGACAATCTTGAGGTGTAGTTTGCTGTTCCCAATCAGGATGAGAACCATCATAGTTATGTTCACGTCTACACTGAGCAAGGGCGGCAATCATTTGTGTGACACCAATTTTTCGAAGCTCATCGCTTTGCAATCCAATATGAGTAAGAGGAGCCTCTATTTCTGGTTCCGTTGCTCCTTTCCATAGTAAAGCTAAATAATGCCTATACGTATGCCCTCTAAAAGAAATACGACCATCAAAATAAGGAGTTCTCCATGTTGAACCTATGGCAACAGTGTTATCATTTAATATTAAACGTAATGCGCTATGTAACTGTCCAATCTCATCAAATGTTCTTTCACCTGGTCTTAGATGGTACTCCCTGCGGTAGCGCTTATCATGGTTCAAAATGGCTTCTCTTGCTGCCTCGTCACCAACAAGACGACCAGTTAATCTATCTGTAGCAACTGCCAATCTTTTTTCAATTTCTCCAAAGAGCTCTCTAATCGCACTATTCTCAGCCTCTTCAGCAGTTGCAGGAGATCTAAATTCTGGATGTTTTTCTAATAAACGAGCATAAATTCCACTATCACTAAAAAAAGCAGGTAAAGCTCTTTGCTCTTCTTGCATCACGCCTTCACGGGCTATCTGATCAATTTGATCTGCAGCTAGAACGACTGGAGCTAAATTTTGCGCTGATAAATCATCATAAATTGCTTTGATAAGTAAATGGCGTGGGCTTGGCATTTTAATTCTCCAGACATTAGATTTTATGATTAATAATGATACGTCAGTGATCACCATACAGTCAAGGTGGTCATAAATAACCACTTAACCGGCGTGCTTTAATTAGTTAATATTTGATTAATAATCTATAGGTAATTGCGTTCGTAACAATAAAAGGTAAGATCAAAGATGTTTTTTTCATCATGAGGCCTATTTATTTCCTCAATACATTGCCAGATTTTTCTGTCTAATTCGGGAAAATATACATCGGCGCTAAATTTTGCATGAATAACAGTTAAATATATTTGATTAGCAATTGGTAACGCTTCTTCAAAAATTTTTGCGCCCCCAATTATCATTAGTTCTGGTTCGTCTTTTGTAAAAAACAATGCTTTTGGTAAAGAATCAAATATAGTTACGCCGTTAATGTCTATAATAGATTTAGATAAAACTATATTTAATCTTCCTGGCAGTGCCTTGCCAATAGAATCATAGGTTTTCCGGCCCATTATTATAGGCTTTCCTAAGGTTATATCCTTAAAATGCCTTAAATCAGCAGGCAAATGACAAAGTAATTGATTATTTTTACCTAAACCCCAATTTTCATCAACTGCTGCTATTAAACTAATCTTTTGCATATTTAGCTTCTCGTCTTTTGACAATATTAGCAGCCATAGCAACAGCAGCAAGCAAACTACCAGGACAAGCCAAGCCACGTCCTGCCAATTCCAATGCAGTACCATGATCAACTGAAGTGCGGATAATTGGCAACCCTAAAGTAATATTTACAGCTTCACCAAAGCCTGAATACTTAAGCACTGGTAATCCTTGATCATGATACATAGCAACAAATGCATCACATAATTTTAAATTTTTCTGTGTAAACATAGTATCAGCGGGGAGAGGGCCTTTAACATTAATTCCATTTTGTTTAAGCTTTAATAAAGCAGGAGTTATAGTATCTATTTCTTCCGTACCTAAATACCCTGATTCACCTGCATGGGGATTTAAACCAGCTACGAAAATTTTGGGATTTTTTATACCAAAGTCATTTTGCAAAGATTTGCATAATTTAGTTATCACACTAATGATCAATGATTCAGTTATTTCAGCTGGCACACGATGTAAAGGTATGTGAGTTGTGACTAATGCTACTTTCATCGCTTCACATGCTAGCATCATTACAACATCTGATGTTTTACATTGATCTCTTAGAAACTCAGTGTGCCCTGTAAATGAAATACCCGCTTGATTAATAACTGACTTCTGAATTGGAGCAGTTATTAATGCCGAAAACTCACCATCAAGACATCTTTGAGTAGCGATTGTTAACATTTCTAATACATAAGATGAATTTAATGGATCTAAAACACCTGCAATAACAGGTTTAACACAAGGTATAGATAATACTACTAATTGCTTTTTAGCTAATGTCGGCAAAATACCTGACTGATAATCTATTAATAAAACATCTAAGCCCAATTGTTTTGCGCGCGCGGCAAGTAAATTTTTATCGCCAAGTACAACTAAAGGAAGCTTCGATCCTGCCAAGGCTAAACATAGTTCAGGCCCAATACCTGCAGGCTCGCCACTAGTGACGAGCAGTGGTCTCACGCTAAGTCCTTATCCAAAATTTTAACATAGGCGTCAGCACGTAGATGTTGTTGCCAATTCTGTACAGCCTCGTTAAATTTACGTTGATGTATAAATTGCCTAACCTGTTGGCGCTGAAAAGAATCAGAGTCATCTATAGTTTTACGCTCTAAAACCTCAATTAAATGCCAACCAAATGGTGATTGTATAGGCTTACTAATTGTATTTAATGGCAAGGCCTTCATTGCTGTTGCAAATGCAGGCACTAATTCTTCAGCAGATACCCAGCCTAAATCTCCACCTTTAATCGCACTAGCTGCATCTAGCGAATATT
>CAMDMN010000162.1 GCA_945901965.1 Legionella genomosp. 1
TACGCTCAATCAAAGAATGTGGCCATGAAATAATTGATGGCATTGATGAACAAACATTAATTTGTATTGATGATATCGATGCTATAGCTACCAGTAAAGATTGGGAAGAAGCGATTTTTCACTTATTTAACCGTGTCCGTGATAATGAGAAAACAACTTTAATTATAACAAATAATCTACCACCAGCGAATGCAAAGATTTGCTTACCTGATTTAAAATCTCGCCTATGCGGAAGCTTGGTATTCCAAATAAATGAATTAAATGATCACGATAAAATCAACACCATAAAATTACACGCCCATAAACGCGGCTTTAATTTACCCAATAGTGTCGGACAATTTTTATTACATAGGTGCGCACGAAACATGCATGATCTTCACGCGCTACTTAATCGTTTAGATGAAGCGTCACTAATTGCGCAGCGTAAAATTACCATTCCTTTTGTTAAAAATATTTTAGGCATTTAAGATTAATCGTAACGCCCGAGGTACGTCATCACGAGTAACAAGTACGTCATCCCGAGTACCAAGTACGTCATCCCGAGTACAACGAGGGATCTCCATTTGCGTAAAATTGTGCAACATTCAGGAGATCCTTCGCGCAAAAATACGCGCTCTGGATGACGTACCTTGGGAGTTACGATTAGTCTTTATCCAAAAGATGTGGGCCTAACAGAAAATCTATCTAAGTCATTTAACGAATAAGAGCGCACACGCTTAAAATCACCAAATAACCCTACCTTGCTAACCACATATTCTTGTGATACTAAATCCGAACCGCGACCGTCAGGGAGCGGAAATTTTAAGAGAACATTATCACGGGACTTTTCTATCTTTTTGTGCCATTTTTCAAATGTACGAACCCGCGCC
The DNA here is from genome assembly GCA_945901965.1 of Legionella genomosp. 1. Lineage (GTDB taxonomy): Bacteria > Pseudomonadota > Gammaproteobacteria > Legionellales > Legionellaceae > CAMDMN01. The sequence continues at coordinate 870 of CAMDMN010000162.1, forward strand.
TCTAATTTAGATAATTCCTCTTTTTGATTTTCAACATTCTCAATACCTGCGAATCTATCAATATTATCTTTATCAAGGCCAACCAAATGACCAACTAGATTTTCAAGACCTGGTCGTTGAATAAACCAGTACATACTAAGTGATGCAATGCCAACAATGGTGCTTGCAACAGTAATTGGCCAAGCTGTTGCGGCAATAGCGGCCACAAAAAGTCCACCAACAGCTAAAGCAACTGTTTGGCCGGCAAAATAACCACCACAAAAAAATATTAACGCACTCATAGCCGCGGTACAAATCCGCCCAACTTTTAAAGCTGGACTTTTTGCAGAAGAAACGAAATATTCTCGTGCATTATCCATCGCATTAAAGCGGATAACCAGCATAGATGATATTTGACTCAACTCTTCTCTTTCTTCTGTACAAAGGCTTTCATCTGCAAAACAGTCATCAATTTTTTCTTTAAGCTTATCAATTAAGTCCACTTGCTCTAAATAAATGTCTAATAATTGCCCTGTCCTTCCTAATTTAACCCCAACTTTTTTTGAAATTTCAACTAACTCAAAACCATAAAAAAGACCAACGGACAATAATGCAAAAGCAAATCCCGCTGCAAAGAATAAAATTGTTGGCATAGAAGTAAATGAACCAAGAAGCGAGGCTATACCATCAAAGCCTTCACAGAGAGCCAAAAGAGCGCCTGAGGAAACTAAAAATATATATTGCGCCTTTCTATACCATAGATATGGTCCTTCCTCAGCTTTATTAGCATCAGTAGGTAAAAAGGAATTATAAATATCTTCCAATAAAGACGCGCGGAGTGACTCTAATAAAAATTGTGATCTTTTATCAATATTTTTATCAATTTCTATTCTGTTAGATAACCAAGAAACTATTGTTGCTTGCAAAAGCTTGTTATCAGATTGCTGATTTAATTCACCTAAAAGATCATTAGCAGCAATCTTAGATAATTCTTGCATTAAATTTATTGTACGCTCATCAAGCGAAATGTATTTAACCATTTTCCATTTCCAAGGGGGATTTAGACATTAGATGCGCATTATGACCCAAAAAAGCCCGCTTTAAAAGCTTCATGTTGTTTTTTAGGCCATTCTGATGTGGTTTATGACTAAATAAATTCGTCCATCAAATAAATATCCTTAAAGCTAAATTTAAATTTAAGTATATTCACAAAATAAAAATAATTTTAACCTTGCCATACTACCCCCCTGTAAACTATATTCAAAATATGAGACATCAATTCTAAAATAATAATAATTATGGCCAAAATAGCCCTTTATTTAGCTGGAGGCGGAGCTCGCGGAGCTTACCAAGCCGGCACACTAAAAGCCATAAGTGAAATACTTAAAGTTGAAACTTTACCTTTTGCAATGGTTAGCGGTGTAAGTATAGGATGCATCCATGCGGCCATCCTTGCTCAGCATGCTGAAAATTTTGCTGATGGCGTCGCGAAACTTGAAAAGTTATGGAGCAATATCCATTGCCAACAAATATTTAACTCCTCTAATTTCGAATTAAGTAAATCTGTCCTTCGTAACTTAAGTCGATTATTTAAAACGCACAGTCACAGTGGATATTTATTAGATACAACACCTCTTCATCAATTTATCACTGAAAATATTGATTTCGAAATGATTAATAAAAATATCGCGTCGAACAAATTAGAAACATTAGAGGTAATCTCTAATTGCTACGAAGCACAACAAATCATTTCCTTCTATCAACATTCTAATCCTAATTTTGAAGACTGGAATTATCCTCGTCATGCAAGTGAACGAGCACAAATTAATATTGACCACTTACTTGCTTCAAGCGCCCTACCTCTTTTTTTTCCAGCAATTAAGATTAATGGACTTCATTATGGTGATGGAGGCATGGGACTTGTTGCTCCACTACGTGGTGCTGTGCGCTTTAATGTGGATAAAATTCTAGTTTTAGGCTCCCGTCAAGCACCCACATTTCGACAGACTGAAATACAAGCTAATAGTGAAATTGGCTTTGCCAATATTTTAGGAACAATGCTAAATGGTATATTTCTTGATAATTTAGATCGCGACATTGAAATGGTTAACCGCATGAATGACATTTCAAGACTCATCTCCATGTGGAAAAAACGCCAATCGCCATGGCGCCCAATAGAAGTCTTACATTTACGCCCAAGTATTAATATTGCTGAAATGGCACAATGCCAGTACGGTAATATGCCATCATTTTTACGCTTTTTACTTAATGTACTTGGAGCGCAAAGCCATTCTGGAGACTTACTGAGCTTCTTACTATTTGAAAAAGAATTCACCCTAGAGTTATTAAAACTTGGGTATAACGACACTATGGAGTCAGCTGATATAGTTCGTGCTTTTTTCTCTTAAATAAAAAGCACGACTATATTTATGGCGCTAAGCCTGGCTCAGGCTCATATGCTGTATAAGGCTGCGTGCCTGTTACTAGTCTTAGATCGGGGCTATGATCTAAATCATACAAGGCTTTTATAATAGTATGATTTTGCATTGAAAAATATTCAAATTCCATTTGATTATCACCACCATTAGATCCAGTACGACTAAGTGGTATTGATGGTGGCGGTTCATATATTGATGCTTGAGCAGGATCATCTCTTTCCACTTTTAATAAATCTCCAGGAAGATCTTCTATCTCATCATCAGATTCAAATAATGTACCAGTACGCTCTTGAAAATATCTTGGCATGATAATCTCCTTATAATATTAAATATCCTTCTATTTAATTATAGACGTTAATTTTAAATTCGCTTAATAGAAATAATACGTAGAAATATAATACGGTTTCGTAAATGTAATCAAACTACAATTAGTAGATATAGGCTGGGCCAAGGGCAGTTTAAGGCCACTAGATTGCTTCGCTACGCTCGCAAAGACGGAACCAATTAGCTTAAGGCATAGCCATTAGGCCAAGACCCAAACATATTACAAATTTTTTCCTTTTGCTAATGACTTAGCAGTCATCCATAAACCAATATGGCTCAACAAACCTCCAAAATATGCACTATACTACAATTAGTAAATTAATTTTCCAAAAGTTATTAAACATGGTTTAATAATTATTTGGGGGGGTAATAAATAATGAAATTCATTAAAATACCCGAGGACTGCGAGCTAATAAAAAAATTGGGTGGTAGAGGTCAAGCTGGATTTGGTGCATTCTACAGATTTGACGAGGATGTTTATTTAATTAAAAAAGATTCACCTGGAACTTCATTGGCAGAATCATTGGTGTTTCAATATAACCCGCCAGCTCATGAGTTAGACTCTAAACCACCTATTATTCAAGCTGAATTATCTTTTGCACTAATTAATTCTGAATCAATCGTTATCGTTTCAAAACAACCTGCATTTACAACTAGCTCTGATGGTAAAATCTCTGGACTTGATGAAGTGGTTTTAGGCCACAAACGCGCGCCAAAAACATGGTGGAGCGAAGAATCAAAATCCATGAGTCGAGATCCTGATTCTATTAAAAAAGCTTTACGTATGATGACGCCCGAAGCCAAAAAACAATTTGCTCACGCCATCTACACAAGCCAATTAAATGGCGATGAAAGTTTACATACAGGGCAATTTATGGTTGAAAGATCTCTCGATGGACAACAGATAACTAAAATTCAACGAATAGATTTTGGGGCATTGGGACGATATGCTGAAGCAAGAACTGATTTTAACCCTTTTCACACATCAGAAATTTATGCCTCTAGTGGCCAATATCAAAAAGATTATGTTAATTTTTTATTACAAGATAGAGAGATCAATAATCATCTTTTAGAATTGTGGGCAAATACTGATGTAACTGAGGTTATGCGCCTTGCTAATGATAGATTTGTACAACAAACAACTGTTTTAAGAAAGGATAGTTTACCTGGCAGTAGAACGGCATTATTAGGAAAATATGAAATTATTGGCTTCTACAATCAACTAATAAAAGGTATGCACCACCCTACAATACTTGATGAAGGAAAGCCAATAGGTGAAAGCTTAGATTTATTAAAAACTAAATTCTTAAGCACGGTACAAACGCGTTGTGAAGAAATGATAAAAGCTGCAAAACAAGAGAAAAAATGCGCAGATAAAATTCAGCTAATAGAAAATGCTGTTAAAGATGTAGATTTAACCATTCAATCTAACAAAGATTTCATTGCTATAAACGACATCATGAAAAATGAACGTCTAAAGCCGTCAGAACGAATAGCTATGATTAAAAATATAATTAAACCATCAGGTTTAGATAGTATTGAATGGATTAAAAAAATTCGTGATATCACAATGAATCCATCAGCGGGATTTAAAGAGAAATATAAAGAAGTTATGGGGGAAATAACAAATCCTAGTAATAGAGCCCCCAGCTTGTCTACTGGTTCTGACTGTTCTGATGTTAGTAATCCTACTCATCCAGGAGGTAGATAATTTAATTAATACTAACGACAGATTATAGCCCTGCTATATTCCGCATAAACTACCATTTTTTCATAGATTATGCTATATATATTATTATATTACGCACAATCTATGTTTTGATACTACTTTATGCGGGATATAGTAAATTGAAGTTTTTAAAAATCTAAAAAACAAGAGAAACAAATGAGTATAGTTGGAAGAGAAAAGGAAATTGGATTTTTAACAAATGTTTTCGAAAGCAAAAAACCTGAGTTTCTGGC
>CAMDMN010000163.1 GCA_945901965.1 Legionella genomosp. 1
GCATGCGAAGCAATCCAGCGACGTTTAAGGCCACTAGATTGCTTCGCTACGCTCGCAAAGACGGAACCAATTAGCTTAAGTTAGTGCCATTGGCCCTTGGCCCAACCTACTTTAATGCATCAAGCCATAACCACCTTGTCGCTCAATTACCTTAGTAGCACGGCCTATATTTCTTGGATCAGATGCTGCGGTTATAAGATTTTGCTCTTTATCCCAAGTAATCGCCTGCATATCGCCATAATATGCTTGCAAAGGAGCAAGTTTATAGCCTAAATTTTGTAATTCTTTTTGCTCCTCTACTGAAAATGTATCTGGCTCAAATTGTAGCCAATCTGGCAGATATTGATGATGAAAACGCATGGCTGAAACCATAGATATAGCGCCATAATCCTCACTAAATAATAATGAAGCTATTAAAACCATAGTTGGGATCCTACTACCCCCTGGAGTTCCTAAAATAGCGACTCGTCCAGGCATTTCTAAAAATGTGGGTGTCATGCTTGATAATGGCCGCTTAGCCGGAGCTATTAAATTTTTTTCACCACCAACAAGACCAAATACATTTTTTTCTTTAACTTTAACTGTAAAATCATCCATTTCATCGTTTAACAATACTCCTGTTCCATCTGCCACAACACTCGAGCCAAAAATGTAATTTATACTCAAAGTAGCAGCCACTCTATTACCATCACTATCAATAATAGAAAAATGTGTAGTAGAACTCGTTTTATTATTAGATGATTTAGATGGCAGAGAATCAGATGGTGTTGCATGTCTTGGCTTAATTAAACTGCGTAAATATTTGGTGTTTTCTAAAGAAAGTAATTGTTTTAATGGAACCTTAACAAAATCAGGATCAGCAAGTAGATTAGAACGTTGCCAATAACTTAGCCGCATAGCTTCAACTAAATAATGTACTCGCAAAACCTTTGACAATGATCTCAAGGGATAATCAGTTAAAATATTAAGCATAGTCACCAATCCGACACCACCGGCTGAAGGTAATGGTGCGGTAATTATCTTAACATCATGAAAATTACTAACCAATGGCTCACGTATTTTTACTTGATATAAGGCCAAATCTTTTTCCGTCCAATTCCCGCCAGCTTTATTAACTGAATCAACTAAATGCTTGGCTACAGCATTACGATAAAATCCATCATGACCTAATTTAGCAATTATACGCAAAGTATTTGCTAAATCACGCTGAATTAATAAATCACCAATTTTATAAGGTTTACCATCTTTTAAAAAGATTGCAGCTGTAGCTTTATAACGTTGCATTTGTGAAAGACGATCTTCCATCATGACAAAATGATTAAAATGCTCATCAACAGGAAAGCCAAACTCCGCCAACCTAATTGCTGGAGCAAGAGTTTGGGATAATGGCAATCGACCAAAACGGTTGGCTATCAAAGCAAGCGCTGCGGGCTCACCAGGAATTGCGGCGGCGAGCCCTCCATTTAATGATAAACCAGATTTAGGGTTACCAGACTCATCCAAGAACATATCTTCTTTGGCAGCCAATGGTGCGGTTTCACGACCATCAATAAATATATTTTTATTAGTTTTTGCTTGATGTAATAACCAAAAGCCACCACCACCTAAACCTGAGTGATAAGGCTCAACTACAGCTAAAGCGGCAGATACCGCAACAGCGGCATCAAAGGCATTTCCTCCAAGCGCTAAAATTTCAAGGCCCGCACTAGTAGCTAGAGGGTTAGCGCTTGCAACGGCATATCCTGAAGGTTTTTCTGCATAATTTGCACTATGGCTTAGATTTAATAAACAAAGACAAGTAATAAAACAAAAAAGTTTGGAAAAATTACTAGCTTGTATAAATTTCACAATTTCATTTCTTTAATAGCATCAATTACAACTTTGGGAACAAATTTCTCCGCATCACCTTTATGAATTAATATTTCGCGCACCAAAGAAGATGATATGAACATTGAATCTTCAGATGGTGTTAAAAATAATGTTTCAACATCTTTAGATAATTTTCGATTCATTCCAGCCAATTGAAATTCATATTCAAAATCAGATACTGCCCGTAATCCGCGGATAATTACATCAGCTTTTTGCTCATGAACTAAATTAACTAATAAAGTATTAAAACCAATTACACTAACATTAGGTAAATTGCCAACCGCCAATTGTAAAAGTTCAATACGCTTTGCTAATGAAAAAAAAGGTTTCTTTGCACTACTAGATGCAACAGCAATAACTATCTCTGAAAATAACTTAGCGGCTCTAGTAATAATATCAAGATGGCCATTAGTAACTGGATCAAAGGTACCAGGATAAATAACTTTAAGTTTCATAATTAAACACTTTAAATTGCATGTTTTTTTAGTCTAGCGTATTGTAAACTTAAAAACTATACGACAAATTTAATTTAGGATTTATACCATGCAATATCTGAAATTAAAAACCCTTACTTGGATTTTAGTAATATTTTTTATTTCCTCGTGTGCTCCAAGAAAAATAACTCCTGAATCTCAAATTATTAACGGTACTGAAAAAATATCTGAATCTAAACTAAAAAAGAAAGCTTCATCTATTTCTTCTTGGGAAATATCAGGAGCAATTGCTGCTAGAAACTCCAAAAAAAGCTGGACGGCATCTCTTAATTGGGTACAGCTTGGCATTAACCAATACCAAATTCATTTAATGGGACCTTTGGGTAATGGAACGGTCGTCATTGAGAGAAATGGAGCGCGCGTAACTTTTATTGATGGTAATAAAAAGGTTTCATCATCTAATGCTGATGATTTACTATATCGCCAAACAGGGATTAGACTGCCTGTAAATTCTCTTTATTATTGGGTAAGAGGATTACCGGCACCAAATGCTATTAAATCATCACAATATGATGCCAATTCTAACTTAATATCATTAAATCAATCTGGCTATAACATTAATTACACTGGGTATACGATGATTAACAATGTTAATCTACCTAGCAAAATTCAACTAAATGGAAATGGGGTAGTAATTAAAATAGTCATAAAACAATGGAAAATTTAAGGCTTGTTAAGCTTAAATAATTAAAAATAATACAAGATCTGATTATTTTTTAAATGTTACGTTGACAAGCAAATTAAATCTCTGCAAAATACGCACCTGTTCGCAGGGATTTGGAATTTGCGAACTTTTTCAAAATTTAAGGATATAACAAGGATCTACAAAAATTTTGGGGTGTCGCCAAGTGGTAAGGCACAGGGTTTTGATCCCTGCATTCCTAGGTTCGAATCCTAGCACCCCAGCCATATTCTTGTTAATTTACAAGTAAACAGACGGCAGAAGATAACCGGTAAGGCAGCGTTGACCGGAATCGCTAAAATAAAAATAATTTCTTAACGGCTGTCTTCTGCTATGTGTTTAAATTACTCACTTCACTTTTATCTAAGGTTTTCAGCACATGTCAACTATGATGATATTTACAGGTAATGCAAACCCAGATCTAGCTCTTAAGATCTCTTCATATTTAAAGATACCTCTTGGAAAAGCCAAAGTTTCAACATTTAGTGATGGCGAATCAAGAATTGAAATCCTTGAAAACGTACGCGGTAAAGATGTATTTATAGTTCAATCAACTTGTGCACCAGCAAATGATAATTTAATGGAATTAATTATTATGGCTGATGCTTTACGCCGTTCTTCTGCGAGTAGAATTACAGCTGTTGTTCCATATTTCGGCTATGCAAGACAAGATAAACGAGTAAGATCTGCTCGTGTACCTATCACAGCAAAGGTAGTAGCTGATATGATGGCCTCTGTTGGGATCTGTCGAGTATTAACAGTTGACTTACATGCAGATCAAATACAAGGTTTTTTCTACATGCCAGTAGATAACGTCTACTCAACACCAATTTTATTAGCTGATATCAAGCAACAGAAACTTAATAATTTAATGGTGATTTCACCTGACGTAGGTGGGGTAGTACGCGCACGAGCGATGGCAAAACTATTAAATGATGCTGAATTATCAATAATTGACAAACGTCGCAGTGGACCTAATAAATCAGAAGTAATGCATATTATTGGTGAACCAAAAGGTAGAAACTGCATAATTATTGATGATATCGTCGATACAGCAGGAACTATGTGTTCAGCCGCCTATGAGCTTAAAAAAAGTGGTGCTATATCTGTTAGAGCCTATATTACTCACCCAGTTTTGTCAGGTCCCGCAATTAAAAATATAGAACAATCTTCTCTTGATGAGGTAGTTGTAACTGACACTATTAGACTTTCAGAAGCTGCAAGAAATTGTAGTAAAATAAGAGTGGTAAGCCTTGCCGATTTATTAGCTCAAGCTATAAAACGGGTTAACGATGAAGAATCTGTTAGCTCTATGTTTGAATAAAGTAGCCTGGTTGCTTGCAACCAGGATTTACAACCATGGAGATCCCGGTTGCTACGTGCTACGTGCTGCTGCCATTATGTTAAGAAAAATTACTTTTAAATACAATGTGTTATTCAGCTTGCACAATGTCGTCTTTGCGAGGTACGAAGCAATCCAAGGGTTCAGAGTGCAGGCCTCTGGATTGCTTCGTACCTCGCAAAGACGCGCATTTGACCGACGCTAAAATGTTTAACTCATTATATTTAAATAATTATTTACTTCTACAAAATTTTTTCTATTTTCCTATCATTGCTAAGAAAATAAATTCCCGCCTTGAGCGGGAATGGACAAATTATGTTTAGATATAATTATCTAAATTATTCTCTTGAACCAACATATTTATCATCAAAATAACGACGTAGCTTTGTTCTAAGCGTACCTCTGCTGATTCCTAACATAACTGCAGCTCTTGATTGATTGTATTTGCAATGTTCCATTACGGCTTTAAACAAAGGTGTTTCAATCTCTTCTAATACAAACTGATATAAATCAACGGGATCAGTTCCTTTAAGCTCAGAAAAATATTTTTGTACTGATTGTGTTACGCTTGCTGCCAATGATGCAGTAGTATCATGAGCTTCATTACTAATTGTTGTCATTATTATTAACTCCTTCTCTCTAAAAAAAATTATTTTATCTAATTGAGCAATTCCTGACAAGTATAAAACTTGTAATTAAGTTAAATAACAGGTGAATAAATTGCCTAACCCACCTGTCACTAAATTAAAATTGAATCATGGCAGCATTAAACGGCTTACCGTTAACTGTCAATTGCCCTTCTGCAAATTTAACTTCTATAACATATTCAGTACCTTTTACAATTAACAATCCAGATTTAACCATGGCTGCTAAATTCTCATCTACCTTAGCATGAGCTTGCTCTTCTAACTCAGTCGCAGTCAATGATTTGCTTGGCTGCTTCTGAATAGCTTGTGATGCATCTGTCGGTACTGGATGTGATGGTGCCCCTTCTAAAGCTTTAACTTCTTTAGTCTTTGCATCATTTACATTAGCAACCGCCTCTGCCTGCTTAACAGGTTCTTCTTTATTAGAACTTATCATTTGTTTAACTAATACATCTTGCATCGCGGGTCCACTTAAAAGTTTTTGTTTTGCTGATTCAA
>CAMDMN010000164.1 GCA_945901965.1 Legionella genomosp. 1
GCGCTCCAGAACCTCTCCGAGTGATAAAATATCTGTCAGAAAGGCTTATAATTTCCAGCGAAGGAGCAAAAAACATGTCTATTAACTGTTATAAATCAATGAGTTACTCCTTAACTTAATGGCAGTGGTGCGTAGCTTCTATGTTAAATGCTTTATCCAAACTAAATTTACTAAAACCAAAGCTGTCAACAGCCATAAAAACTTGATCAAAAATATAAAGTTTTCTTGATTCAACTGTTCCAGGAGCAAGCTTTGTCAATCCTTTATTTTGACCATCTTTCCCTATAAAATCTGGATCGCCACAAAGCATAAAAAATGCGCTATATTTACCAAAGTCTTCAATTTCAGGTGCTTTTTCTGGTTTCAAGAGACCTTTAGACTTTTCTGGATTGTCGATAGACTCTGTAAGCAAATCAATGTCCCCAAATGGCACAAATAAGCATGGGTGAAGGCCAGAACCAGTATCATGAGAAACCAAAGTACTATCTGTTACAGCAGGAAAACCTAATAATCGAGCAATTTTTAATCCTATTCCCTCTCTTTGCACTTCTGTATCACTTCCTTTTTTAGGATGCTTAAGAATTCCATTTGCACTAATTTTATTGCCTGTAATACCCTCAAAGGTTTCTGCCTTTGTTAAAGCAATTATTTTTTCCAATAAGATATGTTCATCGAATAAAAAATCCTTTTCAGTTACTCCTTGTTTTTCATCGTCAAAAGAGAGGTATTTTTTTGAGCTGCCATCCTCCATAGGTATTATAATAAGTTTTGACCTCTCTAATAGCGAGTTTAACTTTATTATTTCACGATTTATTACATCTCTTTGTTTTTCATAATCCGAACCGCTATACTGTTCAAGATCTCTTATACGTTGCAAATTTAATACCGCACGACGTATATCAATTACCATTTTTTTAATACCTTCATTTTCAAGATCGCCGAAATCTATATTTGCAAAATCTATTTTTAAACTCAATGTTTTACGACTGGTATAACTAAATTCACGAACAATATCAGGCATAATCAATCTCAATATAGAGCTATAAGTTTAATTATAGTTCGAATTTCAAATAAATCTGCGAAATTATGTGCGTATCGGTATATTTGTATACATTAAAGCTGCACCAACTTTTTTACTAAATTAGAAAGTTTTACTAAAACATGCTATCGTCAACATAAATGAATACCATATACAAAAACATCCCTATAGAATGCCTCCAACGCGGGCGCTATCAACCTCGGCAGGTCTTTGATAAAGATGCACTATCTGAGCTTGCCGATTCGATAAAATCTCTTGGCTTAATTGAGCCTTTAGTAGTACGTGAAATTTCTCCAAATCGCTATGAAATCATTGCCGGAGAAAGGCGATGGCGAGCTTCCATGATAGCTAAGCTAACCGAAGTTCCATGTTTAATTAGTGAATATACTGATGAACAAGCAGCAGCTGTTACAATAATAGAAAACATTCAACGGCAAAACTTAAATCTCCTAGAAGAAGCCACTGCTTATCAGCGTTTGCAAACTGAATTTCATTTCAGCCAAGATGAAATTGCCATTTTGGTTGGTAAATCACGTAGTCATATCGCCAATATTTTACGTCTTTTAACCTTATGTAAATCAGTACAAGAAAGACTAACAACAAAACAATTATCCTTAGGTCATGCTCGTGCATTAGTAGGCTTAAAAGTTAGTGAGCAAGAAATTATTGCCAAAAAATCCTATGATAAATCTTGGTCAGTAAGACAAGTTGAAGAAGAAGTTAGAAAATTAAAATCTATGCCAACTAAAATAAACCCGTCACTAAATGATAATAATATTCTCAACTTACAAAACCGCATTACTGAATATTTGGGAACTCCTGTAGAAATTATTAGCGATAATAATCAAGGAGGCTGGCTAAAAATAAAGTTTTTTGATAATGATACAATTTCAGGACTTTTAGAAAAGATGGGCATGATTGATGACTAATGCGGCCTGTTAATTACTACATAATATAAAATTACAACCCCAGCTTTGTAAACTTAGTTTACATATGCTATCATTTTTATATTGTTACATTGAGCTTATTTCTGTGTCGTTAAAACCAATAAAAAAAACCGATAAAGCACTATTTAATTTGATAGAGGAACGAATAGCTCAAGGAAAATATGTTTTCTTATCACATGCCTTGCGGAGAATAAAAGAGCGAACTGTATCAGAGCTCGAAGTTATTTATCTTTTGTCCGGTAAAAAAGGTTATAACATAAACCGTAATAAGAAAAAGGACATCTACGAATTATTTTCTTTGGCTGATTTAGCACAAGACTGGAAATATTGCATAGAAGGACACGATATTGATGGAAATAAATTAAGAGTTATTATGACTTTTACAGATGATCTTATGCTAATTATTACAGTTATTAAAATTTAATAGGAGAAAAATGATGAAAACTAAAATAGTAAAAAATTACCTTTATGAAGGATTAGGTTTCCCTGTTGAATTGGAATCTGCTGAAATAAAATATATCGATGGAGAGTGGTATCCTATCATTGATGTTAAAAAAGTCGCTGATGATGTTATTGAAAAACTTGCTATTCAAGAAGCGAGATTGACTGGGGATCAAGTAAAATTTATCCGTTCGTATTACTCTATGCCACTTCGCGAATTTGGCGAAAAAGTGGTTCATGAATCTCACATGGCTGTTAGTAAATGGGAAAAGAGAGCTAATTTACCAACTAATATGAATTCAAATACAGAGCATGAACTGCGTTTATATATTATTGAAAAAATGTATTCCGAATCTAAATCTGCCAAATCAAAATTTTTTGATATCTATATGGCAACAAAACGTTTTTTTAGTGGCGATCAAAATAAGCCATCTATCGTTCATGCAAATGCTTAATCAACATGGAAGGCGCTAACGATTTATAGACTTATTTATAATTTTGTCTCTGATAGTGTGTGCTAATTTCTAACACCACTATTGTGGATATAACAAAATAATGAACGTCATAAGAATTACCCCTTAACATGGCGTTCCAAAATATTTAACTCATTACGCAAAGCTTCTAATTCATCTAGCAACTCTAAAACCAACACAACTCCAGGGGTATTTATACCCAAATCATCTTGAAGGCGAGAGGCCGATTGAATGCGGCTAATTTCTTTTTCATTAAAGCTAATTTTTTTTAAATGAGTTATTTGGTGGGTGCAGAAACCTTGCTCTATCAACTCTTGCAAAAAATCTTCTGATATATTAAATCGCTCGCAAATTTCAACAAATGAAATTATGCCATTCTCATCCATTAATGTACCTGAGACGATTGTTTTACTATCCATATTTATATCCTCATAGATTCACGTGGATTAAAGGGCATTTCTTCGGCCATTTTTTTATAAAGTTCCTTAGCTGCATCGGTCAATGGTGTTGGAATTACTATTTTCAAGAGCACGAATTGATCTCCAGGCTTCTTGCCAGGCATTCCTCTATGTTTTAATCGCAACGTTTGTCCACCTTGCGAACCAGGAGGAATTTTTAAATCCACATTCCCTGCAAGCGTTGGCACTTCAACTTTACAACCTAAAGCAGCCTCCCATGGTGCTAATGGTAGATTTACATATATATCATTATCTTTGACATCAAATATTCGATGTTTATCAACTTGGACAGTTAAATAAAGATCACCAGCAGCCCCTCCCATTGGTGACTTACCGCCCTGGCCTGCTAAACGAATCTGCTGGCCTGACTTAACCCCGACTGGTATTTTAACTTTTAAAATATGAGGCCCTTGACCATGTTTTTCGGAAGGTAATTGCAATTCCTTGACAGTACCATTAAAAGCCTCTTCTAAACTAATATTAACTTTCCCGCGATAATCAGCTCCCGCCATAGATTGCTGCCTAAAATGTGGTGAACCGCCAAAAAGCGACTCAAAAAAATCATTGCTGTAATGATGACTCTCATCAGAGCTATTATCCCAAGATCTACTATGTGCTGACGATTCTGCATTTTGACGCGACTGCCAATCAGCCCCATATTGATCATAAACTCTACGCTTTTCAGGATCTTTTAAAACTTCATAAGCCTCACCAACTTCTTTAAATTTTTCCTCAGCATTAGGCTCTTTACTAAGATCAGGGTGATATTTTCTTGCTAAACGGCGATAAGCAGTTTTTATATCTTTTTCATTGGCATCTTTAGAGACACCCATAACTTTGTAGTAATCTTTATAATCCATAGTTATATCTCATTAAAAGTAAACCAAAAGTTTTAACCATTTTATCAGCCAAACCAAACAATTCCTATTTTAAATATCAAATCATAAATAAAAAATAAATCAAAATAAGAATTATATATCTCGATAAATATTTTTCAATTGGTGTACAATCCTACAAATAGCAATATAATTGTAGAGATAAATGACCAATTTCATTTTATTAAATAAAAATAATCTTAAAGATATCCCTCTAATATTAATATTTATTTTAGTTTCTTTTTTTCCCATAATCGCGCTGACATATACCAATTTTGACTCTATAGTATTTAACGCAGACTCACTAAACCAAGATTATTTCATTCATGCGCTTTTGCAGTGGCCATTATTAGCATTAACAGCCATTACTACCCTATTAGGGTTTACGCAGTACCATTTAATTAACAATAAAATAGCCTTAATAATTGGCATAACATTTTTATTTTCAGGAGTAATAGAAGCAATCCATCCATTACTTATTAATGCTATTTCACCATATATTACTTATACCACCTATATACAAACCATAATTTGGTCAGGAACTAATATAAGTTGCGGCATAATTTATATTTTTAGTTTAAGCTTACTACTATATGATAGTAATAAGAAAATTTTCGCCAAATCAAATTTAATTATTATTAACTCTTTAATAGCTTTTCTTTTTATTATATATGCAACATTACTTTTCAAACCTACTACTTTCTTACTTAACCATTCATGGATTAATAAATCTTTTGAGCTAATTAACTTAGCTATTTATTTAATATTAATTTTATATATTTATCCAAAAGTGTACAAAAAATTTCCCAACATGTTAACTAATTGTATTTTACTCGTAGCAATCTCTCAGGTTGTAATGTCGACGTACTTATCCTTATTACCAAATTTTAGTTTTGATAAAATGTTTAACCTCATCTATCTACTTAAAATAATTATCACTTTTATTCCTTTTACTTGCTTACTAATTAATTATGCGTCTTCATATAAATTTATTTTAAAAACCCAAGAAAACTTGCAGCTTACTCAAGTAAATTTAACTTATCTTGCAACCCATGATGCCTTAACAAACTTATATAATCGTCGTGAATTTGAAATTCAGCTGACAAGAACCATTGCAAATCATTCCAGAGAAAGGACCTCATTTTCTTTGTTTGTAATTGATATAGATAATTTTAAAAATATAAATGATTCATATGGACATTTAATTGGCGATAATTTCTTAAAGAAATTTGCAAAAGATCTTACGAGCTTAACTAGACTTGGAGATGTT
>CAMDMN010000165.1 GCA_945901965.1 Legionella genomosp. 1
CGCAGCGAAATCAAGGTTTCTATTTAAGTACCGAAAACCTTGATTTCGCTTCGCTGCATCAAGGCTACAATTACTTTACCAACCCTACTTCAAGATGGAATTTGTAGGGTGGGCAAAGGAGCGTAAGCGACGTGCCCACCATTTTAGCAAGCCTTGATGCAATATTCATAGTAAAAAACTTAACCTAAAATTTTTGCCAATCATATTGTATTAATTTATACTTAGCTCTCTTTTTTTAACCAGGAATAAACTATGGCAAATCCAAATTACCGAGTTGGTCTTTCTAATCTAGACGATTTAGATCTACAACGATCTAATACTAACTATAGCTTTAGATTAAGATTTCTTTTAGCAGTTGGAACATTAGCAGGTATAGCTGCAACAATTGGATATTTTGCGGCAGCTAACGCGCCAACAGTTGCATCAACTAAATTAGCAGCCACCGCAGTTGCAACAACCGCTACAGCTAGTGTTGCTTCACCTTTATTTGCAGCTCTTGTTATATTTGCTACTGTAGCATTAATAGCAGCTGCATTATCAAGTCGACGTACTGTACATGTTGGTTCTCCTGCACCAGTAGTAGTTGTTGAACAGCAACGTCCTTGGTACACCCATCATATCGCCAACCGTGGTAGTTTTTTCCCACAGGTAAATCGCCCATATGGTATAATACCAGCAGTACATCCAACTAATCATGGGCATACCGCTGCCGGACATAGACATCCAGCATCATCTATAGCACATAATCATGGTATGTTTGCTCCTACAACCCATCATGGCCATTCTGGCGCAGGACATGCAGCTAGTGCACCACCAGCATTTGATGCACGGTCACATGGAAACACGCACTCACGCCGATAATCATTTAGTAGGGTGGGTTTCGCTACGCGTGCCCACCAGTTTCACCTGTACTGTATTCGCTCGCAAAGAAGTTTTTTTGTAAATTTAAGCAAATTAATGAAAATTTATAAATAATTAACTGATCATTTATAAAAATAACTTGACAGTTAAAGACACACTACCTTACACTTCGGTTCTCCTTTTTGGGGCTATAGCTCAGCTGGGAGAGCGCTTGCATGGCATGCAAGAGGTCGGCGGTTCGATCCCGCCTAGCTCCACCAGCGATGAAGTTGCTATAGGTTAAAAAAGTTCCAGGTCCCCATCGTCTAGCGGCCTAGGACACTGCCCTTTCACGGCGGTAACAGGGGTTCGAACCCCCTTGGGGACGCCATTATTTAATAATGGTTACACAATGCTAAAGTTTTAAAAAAGTTCCAAGGTCCCCATCGTCTAGCGGCCTAGGACACTGCCCTGTCACGGCGGTAACAGGGGTTCGAACCCCCTTGGGGACGCCATTATTCTAAGTTACCTACATCATTTTATAAAAAATCAAAATTCGACACCAACAAGACTGTATAGTCTTAATGAAGCCATATCATTACCCACAAGTTAATTTTATCTTGGCAAATAAGAGGAATCCGAGCCACGACCGTTAGGGAGTGGAGTTCTTTAGACACGTAGCCTTGATGCAGCAAAGCGTAATCAAGGTTTATCAACCAAAGACCTAGGGATATAGTTTTAAAAATGATAACCTTGATTACGCGTTGCTGCATCAAGGCTACAGGCTTTCATACTATTTTGATAATATTGGCAATAAAGCGCTGGAAAACGAATATGGCGTTCTTGGGCCTTTGTCATCTGAAGTTTTACTATCTTCAGTTATACTCCAAGTCATAGCGCCGCCAAATGACGGTAATCCCTTAATTTTTTTATATTCATTTGCTATTTGAGCATAAGTTCCATTTTCTAATGCCCCACGCCCGGCATTATTACTTGAATTAGCAGGCTCTCCTATCATGATTTTTGTTTTCGAACCATTAGGCAATAATTTTTCCAAGCAAGGAGCTATTTTGCTAATAAATACTGGATAAAATTCATCATTAGCATTTTGCCATTGAACAACACATTTATTATCAACGCTAAATCCTGGAGTGTTATAAGCTTGAGCAAATATATAATCAAAGAGATTATTCGCAATAGCCTTGTTATATACCATTTCAGAACCAGTATTAACAAATTGAATTTCTATTCCTGACGCACCTTGTACTGGGTTTATTTGGGGCGCACTTGTTATTAGGGTTTTATTATCGATTAGTTTTATTTGTTTGATTAAATCATCTATATATTGTTGTCGTTCTAAATCATTTCCAGGAAATTCAGCGGTTGAAATATTTTCCAAATCAAAGTCTATGCCGTCTAAATTAAGGCTAGTTAAATAACTTACCAAACTCGCTGCAAGAGTTTTACTATCAATTTTTCCAGGCTTAAAGGTGTTATTAGCACCACCAAAAGAAAGTAAGACTTTTATACCTTTACTATGAGCAAACTCGACACTCTTTTTAAAGTTCTCTTTCCAAGCCAAAGGCTCAGGCCACCACTGAACAGATGGTAAAAAACAACCTTCAGGCACAGAAGGACCGCAGTTTAGATTCATCCCTACTTTCTTACCATCAATGGTACCGAATGCAATAACCAGGACATTGTAATTATGAGCTACCGCTTCTTCTATAGAAATAGATCCCCAAGATTCTAAATATCCTACCATGCTATATTTGAGCGGGGCTTCTAGTTGGCTATTTAGTGAATCTGCAGCTTGATTTAATTCCTGAACGTTTTCTGTAGCAAAATTAGCACTTTGCGCTAGAACATTTGTTGGCAGAACAGATGTTAACAAGGAAAGAATTGGTATCATTTTATTAATTAGTCTAGACATAAATAGCCCCACCCTACGCAATTAGTTTAATCATACTGCGCATTATATCACAAAATTTTTAATTAATTCACCTAAAGCCTTTCAAATATTGTCCGCGTATTAAAGTATTTGTAGCCTTGATGCAGCGAAGCGTAATCAAGGTTTTAAGTTTTAAAAATTAAATAAAAACCTTGATTACGCTTCGCTGCATCAAGGCTACGTTCTCAATCTGAATTTATTCTATAATCACCTAAAGCCTTTCAAATATCGTGCGCGTATTAAAGCCGAATAAGCGCTCGTGCATGCGATAAGCGTATTCGTCTGTCATATTGGCAATATAATCTGAAATCACGCGCCAAGCAGCCGGCTCGTCTTTGGCCTCGTGATATAATTTTCGATTTTTAATATCTAAGATAGAACCTGGGTTTGAGCTAATTGCTTCAAACAAACGAAGAATTACCGTTTGACCACCATACTCAAAAGTACGAGCCTCTTGTGAGTCAATTACATATTTATAAACCGTTTGCATTAAATACTCTAATAAAGCCTTTGCTTTTGGCAATAAGGCCATATTATATTTAAACTCATTATGTTCAAATAAATCATTCGTAAGTGAAAGCTCGATCGCTGTAATAAAATAATTAACCATCTCACCAATTGCTTGCTTACGTAAATAAAGCACTGGAGAAAAAAGTGAGTTTAAAAATTCATCTTGGCTTTTAGTTAGCGAAGTAGCCTTTAGTAATTGCCTAAAACTATCGGTATCTAATTGATCACGACTAATTAAGCGTAAATGAATAGCATCCTCAAGATCATGCACACCATAAGCAATATCATCCGCAATATCCATTATTGAGCAATCAAAACTATGAAAAGCAGACTTTCCATGACTATTAGCTGTGGGTTCTAAAGCCAATGATTGAAATAACTCTCTTTCATTATTACTAAATGGCTCTAATAACCAATCAATCTCAGCCAGATCACAATTATAATAAGCCTTAGGCGGGATCCAGTCATTAATACGAATTGACCGCGAAAAAGTCTCTTTAACTTCCGGTATATCAGTGGCCATTACTCTAGACCAGATTACTGGATATTTAAGAATGCCAAGTAAAGCTCTTCTAGTTAAATCAAGGCCATAACTCCCATAACTTTCCTCAACTTTAGTCAAAAGCCGTAATGTTTGGGCATTACCCTCAAAACCACCAAATTCACGCATCTTATAATTTAGTGCAACCTCACCCCCATGCCCAAATGGCGGGTGGCCGATGTCATGTAATAAACAAATAGTACTAATTAGATCATCGCATGGTAATAACGTACTTAATAAATCTTCATTTTTATTAGAATTAAGATTACGTACAATACTACTACCGATGGAAGCTACTTCTAAAGAATGAGTTAACCGCGTACGATGAAAATCACCCTCATCCGTACCTAAAATTTGAGTTTTACGTTGTAAACGACGAAATGCAGGGCAATGAATTACTCGAGTTTTATCACGCTCATAAGGAGAACGATGATCATTACTCCCTCGTTGATTTGTCTTTCCAGAGCGACGTTCTGTCCACATAAATTACCTTATTAAATATAAATACTGTAACAGGACTTATAAAAAACCCCAAGGTTGGAATGAATAATTTTTTTATTATCTAAAAACGTCCATATCATTACCCACAAATCTATCTAGCTCATGTAGCCTTGATGAAGCCATATCGTTCCCCACAAGTTAATTTTATCTTGGCAAGTGAGCGGAATCCGAGCCACGACCGTTAGGGAGTGGAGATCTTAAGAACCACGCTCCCTAACGGTCGTGGCTCGGATTCCACCAGACAATTCAGTCCCATCAAGGATCATCAGACTTGTGGAGAACGATATGGATGTAGCGAAGCGTAATCAAGGTTTTCATTCGCAAAAACAAAGACCATACGTATCTTTAGACCTCGAGTTTTAAATAAACCTTGATTACGCTACGCTTCATCAAGGCTACAATTACTGTTTTTCGTAAGTCAGGTCCTAAAGTAAATTTAAAATTTGCAGATAACATATACAATAGCTTTATAAAACGGAGTATTAACATGTTACAAAAAACTAAAATATTATCGGCAATATTATGCCTATCTAGTTTATCAGCATGTACTTCTGATACCCACCCTGAATACGAAAATTATCAAAATTATAAGTATGAAGGACAAAAACTATATCCTGAAGGATATGAAAGTTCTAGTTATAGTGATTATCAGCCAGAGCAACCTGCTAAGGTAGTTCCTGACTCATATCATGTAAGTGCAGAGCATCCACCCACTCCTGCTAAAGAAGTCGATAAAACATGGGTTAATGGTCAAAATGCACAAGGTTATACTATTGAATTAGCTGATGGTGATAAAGCATCAAAAGTAGCTGAAACCTTATCTTTAGCCCCTAAAAATGAAAGAACCGCTGAAATAAAATATAATCGCGATGGGAAGACATATTACAAAGGATTATATGGAACTTACCCAAATGAAGAAGCCGCAAAAGCTGCCATTAATAATCTTCCTGCTGATGTAAAACAAAACGCTAATATTAAGCCTTGGAGTAGTATACAGCACACAGATCCTAATATGTAACATCTAATATTTAGCCTAACGATGTATATTTTTAAACCACAAATCTGATAGTCCTTGATGGGACTGCATTGTCTGGTGGAATCCGAGCCACGACCGTTAGGGAGTGTTGTTCTTAAGATCTCCGCTCCCTAACG
>CAMDMN010000166.1 GCA_945901965.1 Legionella genomosp. 1
AGGAAATCAAATTACAAGAAAATCGCGTAGGCCTTGGACCCGCATCTGTAAGTGAAATTATTAAGGTAGGTGGGGTAGTCTTAGTTGAGAAGAATGCAGGTATGGGTATTGGTATTAGCGATGAGCAATATAAGTTAGCAGGGGCTGAAATAGTTGCTACTGCGGATGAAATATTTGCGCGAGCTGAGTTGATTGTAAAAGTAAAAGAATTGCAGCCTGTAGAGTGCCATCGTTTGCGTGAAGGACAAACATTATTTACTTATTTACATTTAGCACCAGATCCACAACAAACTAGATTATTAAAAGAATCAGGTGTTACCGCAATTGCATATGAAACAGTTACACAATCTGATGGTGGCCTGCCTTTATTAACTCCTATGTCGCAAGTTGCAGGAAGAATGTCTATACAAGCTGGAGCTCATTGTTTGGAAATGGCTCAGGGTGGTAGTGGTGTATTATTAGGAGGTGTTCCTGGAGTTTCTCCTGCTAATGTTTTAGTTATTGGCGGTGGAGTTGTAGGTACAAATGCTGCTCGAATGGCTATGGGGTTGGAAGCTCGAGTTACAGTTATTGATAAATCTTTAACACGCTTACGTGAGCTTGATTTTCAATTTGGCTCCAAATTAAATACCATGTATTCAACTACAGAGTCATTAGAGAGATATGTAGCTGAAGCTGATTTAGTTATCGGCGCGGTCTTAGTTCCAGGAGCCGCGGCTCCTGTATTAATTAATCGGTCAATGTTACGAGCAATGCGTCCTGGCTCGGTTGTAGTTGATGTTGCAATTGATCAGGGTGGTTGCTTTGAAACATCACGGCCTACAACTCATCATGAGCCCACATATATTGCTGAAGGTGTAGTTCATTACTGTGTAACTAACATGCCAGGGGCTGTTCCTAGGACCTCTACATTTGCTTTAAATAATGCCACATTGCCATTTGTTTTAAGCTTAGTTACTAAGGGAATTAAATTAGCGTTATTAAGTGATCATCATTTGCTTAATGGTTTAAATGTACATCAAGGAATGATTACTTATGAAGCCGTGGCAAGAGAACTTGGGTATGACTACACCCCAGCTGCTGATGCATTAGCTAGTTGAGGCTACGTTGGCATTATGCCGCTGGCGCCACATTCTGATGGTGTCGGTGTAAATTCAGCAGGAGATTGAATTGATTCTGGCATTGGTGCAAATAGTCCAGGATAAGATGCTCTTCTGGTGATAAGTTTTGATTGTAGAGAAGAATTCTGTTTCGAATATAAGATCCTATAAATCATGAGTGCTATATCTTCTGGTTTATGTCTTGCATCTAACGCATTATGAAAACAGAGTTCTTTTCCTAACAAGCTATCTAAACCCTCAAAGCCTTTTCGTGGTTTAATAGCTATTTCATGACCATGCACCTGCATAAATTCGCATCCGGCAACAGGAGATAATGGCCTAAGCCTTAAATCTTTATTCCACAAAATGCTTACAAATGGATTCGCAGAAGGATTATATTTATCTGGATTATATCCTCTTGTATAAAATTCTAAATATGGGTTCAAAATATCCATGAGCATGTTAGCTTGGACATAAACATGAATAGCTCTATTAATAGCATCAAGTGAGCTTAAAAAAGCATGAACACTGCTAACGTGGAGGTTAAGACCTAATCTTCGTGCAACAGCTGGGATAACGTCTGCTTGGGTCGGTGCATGGGTAAATAAATTCCCATTAGTTCTAGAGTCATTAATTGAATAACTTATTAATTTAAGCGCAGGCTTGTAGCAATATTCAATAATTTTACAAATTTCATGTCGATCTAGAACTTCAAATCCAATCATAATAAGCATATTTTTTGTTGAATCATTGGGAATGGTTATAAATTTCGTTGCAATTCTACTCATCTCAATTTCTATTGATGGGTTATTAAGACAGAATTCATAAAATACAATCAAATTTAGATCGTGATTAGATAACATTACTTCATAGAGAACCCCCGCATTTTTCATGCATTCAAGTAGTTTTAAAACTAGATAATCTAATACTCCTCGATCACCCGTAATATCTCCAATAAAGCGCACTAAACCCACAGTATTAAATCTAGACTTTGTTGTCATAATTTGGATAAATTCATGAATTATATTTTCAATTCTATCTACAACTGCAGATATTGTTTCATCAGATGCATCACGATGTATTAGATTATTTAAATCCATGAAAAGTTTTGTTAACTCATGATATTTAATAACTAAATTTTCATATTCTTTTGGACCTATTATCATTACACCTTGATAAACTAAAAAATGGATCATCCTAATAACATTTCCGTGTGCATCTCCCATAGTTAGCTGAATATTTTTGTCAATAGGATGAGCTAGATCAAAACCTGGATGAATATTTAAATTTGGTAAATCTATGCTAATAAAATTATTAATTTGTGATGCGCTTTCATCTTCTGGAACTGAACTTATAGCAGTAGCCGCAATTTGAGAACTTGATGGATCTATAACCGCTATTGTAGATTCTCTATTTAATTTTAACTTTTGGTATTGATAGGCCGTAGTATTTGCAGCTAAGATGCCTGCTGAAAGCTCGTAAATTATCCATTTGGTTTTATATTCACGTGGTAAAATATAATAAAGTGAAATTAAAAATTCTTTATAGTTATCGCTTGCTGGAGACTCCAGCGGATTACGAAGTAATTGGCTAATTAACTCATCTTGAGGTAAAAAATAAAGTAGATCAAATTTTTCTTGGCTATAAGTTGTAGTAGATGCGGGCGATGTTTCTCTAAGTGCCCTGTATTGATCAAGAATGGCAATTATCCAGCTATTAATATGTGAAAATTCAGCTGCATCTATAGCGAGTTCTGGTAATGCTAAATGTTCTAAATATCGATTTCTCATAATTTGGACACCTTAAATATAATATTTAACAAAATCTCAATTATAGTAGATTAAATTTTAAATGAACGTCATTCCGAACACAGTGAGGCATCTCCGGAATTAGTAATTAGCGTGCTTAAGGAGATCCCTCACTGTGTTCGGGATGACGTGCATCGGTCATTTAAACTTTAATCTACTATAGTACACGTAGCCTTGATGAAGTTTAACGTAATCAATGTTTTCATTAAGATTGTAGCGTATTGTGTCCAACTTGCCTCATTTATTTTTTTACTGATATTAGTATTTTTATTATTTTGAGTTTGCTGTTTAATACGTGATTGAAAACCTTGATTACGTTACACTTCATCAAGGCTAGATGCTAGAATAAATTTTCTTGAATTTCATTTGGTTGGGGAGTTTGTGTCGGTCCTGTGTTTTCAGTCGTATTTGGTTCTGGATTTGCTATTATTGTTGAAGAATCCTCAGTTTTAGGCACTTCATTATTACGGAAATATTCAATAATCGCATTTGGTTGATTGGTATTTGCAAGTAGACCACTAACTGGATCAATTTTAACTGCAATTATATTTTCAGGTTGCTTCGGATCTTTTTCAGGCATTCCTTTTAGTGCAAACTTCATAAAGTCAATCCATATTGGTAGTGCAAGTTGTGCCGCATATTCATGTAATGGGCGTGGTGTATCAAATCCTACCCATGTTGTAACTACTAAATCTTGAGTATAACCTGCAAACCAAGCATCTACTTGTTCATTGGTTGTTCCTGTTTTTCCAGCTAAATCATGGCGATTTAGCACTGTAGCAGCACTAGCTGTGCCATGTTGGACTACATCGAGTAATACTGTATGCATAAGGTATGCAACATCTTCTGGAATTACTCTTGGCGCCATTCTAGATGGATCAATAATTTTATCGGTACATGGGTTACAAACGTAGGTAGGTTTAGCTTGCAATAATTTTTTCCCACTATTGTCTGTTATGTGATCAATCATATAAGGTTCTATTTTAAAGCCGCCATTAGCAAAGACAGCATAAGCTGTAGTCATGTCCATCGGGCTAACTGATAAGCTGCCTAGAGCTAAGGATAATGATGGTGGCAAGCTTGCCTTTTTAAAACCGAAATTAGTGACATAATCTACAGCATATTCTATGCCAATATCATCGAGGATGCGGATTGATACCATATTAAGTGAATGTACTAACGCGTCTTTCAAACGAGTAGGCCCATTAAATTTATATTTGTCATTATGCGGTCGCCATAAAGTCCCTTGTCCCGCATCATCAACTACAATTGGAGCATCGTTAATTAATGTAGATAAGGTGTAGCCCTTGTCTAATGCGGCGGCATAGATAAATGGTTTGAAACTTGAGCCAGGTTGTCTAGTAGATTGTGTGGCTCGGTTAAATTTAGATTTTTTAAAATTAAGCCCGCCGATTAAAGATTTAATGGCTCCAGATTTTGGATCTAGTGCGACAAATGCTGATTCAACTAGTGGAATTTGTTCTAATTGCCATTCATCTTTTTGATGGCGTACATAAACAATATCACCAACAGATACAATTTGTTTCGCTTCTGTTGGAGTTTTTCCGAGCCAACCTTTTCTAAGAGCCAAGCGTGCCCAGGATAAACCTTTCCAATTTATAGTTAATGATTGTTCATGACGAGTTAAAGCAGTCGCTTTTTTCTCTGATACTGAAATAATAATGGCAGGTTCTAAATCATTTATTACTTGATGTTCGCTAAGAATTTTATGTAATTGATCTATTGATAAATTATGTGAGTCTTTAATGTTAGCAACAGGACCTCTGTATCCATGACGATGCTCATAAGCAAGCAAGTTTTCTTCAACTACCTTATCCGCTTCATTTTGCATAGTGCCCTTTATAGTTGTATATACTTTATATCCTTTCGTATATGTATCTTGGCCAAAATTTTCAAAAAGAGATTGCCTTATCATTTCTGCAACATAAGGTGCATTTACTTCAACATCAGCACCATGATATTTGGCGGTAATTGGTTGATTTACTGCTTCTTTATATTGTGCTTCTGAAATATATTTTTCTTCTAGTAGGCGCTCGAGTACATGGTCGCGACGTTTTTTTGCAGCTTTTGGGTTTGCTATTGGGTTTTGTGTAGACGGAGCTTGTGGTAGGCCTGCAATCATTGCTAACTGTGCGAGATCTAATTCTTTTACGGTTTTACCATAATAAATACTAGCGGCAGCTCCTACGCCATAAGCACGGTTACCTAGATAAATTTTATTTAAATATAACTCAAGAATTTTTTCTTTAGATAATTCACGATCAATTTTAATAGCAAGTAAGATTTCGTTAAATTTGCGCATGAAAGTTTTTTTACGATTTAAGAAAAAATTCCTTGCAACTTGCATGGTAATTGTACTGCCACCTTGAGATTTAGTTCCAGTTTTAACTACGCTCATAGTTGCGCGTGCTAAGCCAAAAATATCAACTCCTTTATGTTCAAAAAAGCGTTGATCTTCTGTTGCAAGTATTGCTCTAACTAGTGTTTGTGGAATTTCATCATATTTAAGAGGGATTCGTTTTTTCTCCCCATATTCTTGAATCAATAAAC
>CAMDMN010000167.1 GCA_945901965.1 Legionella genomosp. 1
TAAAAAATAAATCTAAAAGTCTACTTGCAAAATTAGAGCTCTTACCAGATTTTCTTGAGGCATTAATAAGAGTAAAATCTTTGCCAAAACCAAGCTATGATCAATCGCAATGGGAAGCACTCCAAGCATTATTACAAATCTTACCACTAATAGCAGCGCATCTTCATTTAGTATTTAATGAACAGAATGAAGTTGATTTTACTGCTATTTCTTTGCAAGCATTAAACGCATTAGGCGATGAAGAAAACCCTACTGATTTAACTCTTTATCTAGATAATACTATAAATCACATTTTAGTTGATGAGTTCCAAGATACGTCAATTCAACAATTTCAATTATTAACTAAATTGGTACAAAACTTCCAACCAAATGATGGAAAGACTTTATTTGTTGTAGGCGATCCGATGCAATCAATTTATCGTTTTCGTGCGGCTGAAGTAGGTTTATTTCTTCGTGCTAAAGAGCATGGTATTGGAGCGGTCCATCTTAAATCTTTAGAATTAAGTTCAAATTTTCGCTCTACATCTACAATTGTTGACTGGGTTAATAATAATTTTTCATCTATTTTTCCACCAAGAGATGATATTGAATCAGGTGCTATTAGTTTTCATAAATCAATAAATGTTATACCCTCTTGTCCAAATAGTAATATTTTTGCCTTTCACTATGAAAATCGTGAAGAAGAAGCTAATGCTATAGTTGAAAAGCTAAAACAAGAATTAGATAATCATCCAGATGATAAAATTGCAATTTTAGTTCGTTCACGTAAGCAATTAAGCTCTATAATACGTAATTTAAGAGAGAAAAAAATTCCCTTTCAAGGGATTGAAATTGATCTCTTAGCTAAACTTCCGCATATAAAAGATCTATGGTCACTAACTCAAGCATTATTAATGCCAGCTAATCGTCTGGCGTGGCTTTCATTTTTACGAAGCCCATGGTGTGGCCTCTCACTTAGTGATCTTCATGCTATAGCCAATTATGAAAAATCTAAGTCTATTTATTTTGCTTTATCTCAACTAGATAAAATTTCTAATCTTAGCGAGCATGGGCGCATAAGGGCTGATTTTATCTATCAAGTATTAGACGACACTTTAAATAAAAGAAATCAAGAATCATTAATTGATTGGATCTCTAATACTCTTAAAAAATTACATATTAATGAAATCCTTGAACCTTCATTACAAGAAGATCTAGAACAATTTTGGTTGTTACTTGATCATTTTGAAGAAAATGGTCAAATTAAAGATCTAAATCAATTTCATAGTGAATTTAACAAACTATACTCACAGCTTGTAGTCCCCTCTAACCTCCAAATCATGACCATTCATAAATCAAAAGGACTTGAATTTGACTGTGTAATTATCCCAAGCCTTAATACTAAACCACAAAAGTTAAATACGCCATTAATGCGTTGGCTTAAAATTCCAAGTCAACAACAAGAAGAAATAGTTTTACTCTCACCGATTAAAGCATCAGAGAAAGATAATTGCCTGCTCTATGACTACTTGGGCAAATTAGATAAAGAAAAGTCTAATTATGAATTACAACGTCTACTTTATGTAGCAGTAACGCGTGCTAAAAAGCGCTTATATCTTTTTGATAATGGCAAGCGAATCAACGATGGTTCATTTCGTCATTTATTAAAAAAGCAAGAATTTATAGAAGAAATAAAAGATCCTAACCTTGCAGAATCTAATTTAGAGTTTCCTGATTGTTACCATCTTCCCATTGAATATTATCAACAAACTAGAGCTCCAATAGCCACAGGTGAGATAATCTCTCCTCAAAATATAGCTAACCATCGCCCAAGGCTTTTAGGTATAGTAGCTCATGAACTACTTCAATGGATTTGTGAAAATCATCCAAGTTCTATTGATGAAATTCCGTGGGAGATTGCAAATTATCAATTAAGAAGCTTAGGCTTTGATAATCAAGAATTTAGCCATGCTATAACTTTAATTAAAAGACAAATCATAGGCTTTTTTAACTGTCCTATTGGCCAATGGATCATGAAAGCTCATAAAAATGAGCAAAATGAATATGAAATTTTAGTTTATACCAATGGTTTTATTACAACTAAAATAATTGATAGGACATTTTGTGACGAAGATTTAAGATGGATTATTGATTTTAAAACAGGTATTGAAGATAAAAATTCAACTGAAAAGTATCGTAAACAAGTTAACGCATATGCTGAAATTTTTGCTAATGCTAATAGTTCTGAAGCGATAAGATGTGGTTTATATTATTTAGAATCTAACCATTGGGTTAGATGGGAGTATGAAAATGAAGAAAATAGAAGAATCCATTCAAAAAGTATTGGCGAATACAACTGATTCGCTACTATCGATTAAAGCGATTGACTTAAATTTAAAACCAGTAATATCGATTGACGGTAAAAATCTTGATATTAATTTATGCGCGGGTTTTCCATCAGGTTTTTTAAATGAATCATTATTACCACAACTAACTTTAGCGTTGGATCAAGAATTAAGTGAATATAAAATTAATTTAACTATTGATCATTTTATCAAAGCACACCGCACGCAATTAATCGGTAAAGGCTTACGTGGTGTTAAAAATACTATTGCTATTGCTTCTGGAAAAGGAGGAGTAGGTAAATCTACTGTTGCTGTAAATTTTGCCGCAGCCCTTGCACGATTTGGTGCAAAAGTTGGAATCTTAGATGCGGACATTTATGGTCCGAGCATTCCAATAATGTTAGGAAAAGTTGAGCCTATTCAAATAAGTGGTGACAATTATTTACCAACTTTTGCTCATGGTATACATGCAATGTCTATTGGTTATTTAATGGATGGAGAGCCTGCTTTAATATGGCGTGGCCCTATGTTAGCTAAATCAATGATCGAAATGGTTAATATCACGCTCTGGGATGAACTTGACTATTTAATTATTGATTTACCGCCTGGAACTGGCGATATTCAACTAAGTCTTGTCCAAAAAATTCCATTAACTGCAGCAGTTATTGTTACAACTCCACAAAATGTAGCAACATTAGATGCGGAGAAAGCTCTAAAAATGTTTGCTAAAACTAATATTGATGTCTTAGGTATTATTGAAAATATGTCATTACATGTTTGTAGTCATTGTGGTAATCAAGAAGAAATTTTTTCAGGTGATGGTGCTTTGCAATTATGTAACAACTATAATTGTAAATTACTTGGCAGGCTGCCTTTAGATAAACAAATTAGTAAAAATTGTGATGAAGGCATACCAACGGCGACAATAAAGGCTGATGAACTTGCTTTACATTTTATAAAAGCTGCGTTAACTGGAGCATTGGAGCTTAGTAAGCGGCCACTAAATTATGCTGGTAAATTTCCGGAAATTGTAGTTGAATGAGTTATATGGTAAACCTTGATTACGCTACGCTGCATCAAGGCTACATTGGCCTGTAATTGTAGAAAGCGTAGCCTTGATGCAGCGTAGCGTAATCAAGGTTTTTCAAAACCAATTAACATAATATACTGAGTGATAAAAATGTCTGAAAATTATATGGCGGAGGCGATTGAGGTATTGAGTGGGCTTGAGCCTGTTCAACGCCGGCCTGGAATGTATACTGATACGTCGCGCCCTAATCACTTAGCCCAAGAAGTTATTGATAACTCGGTTGATGAAGTAATCGCGGGTTTTGCTTCTGAAATTACAGTAATTTTACATGAAGATAATTCAGTTGAAGTAACCGATAATGGCCGCGGCATGCCAGTTGATTTGCATCCACAGTTAGGCTTATCTGGTGTTGAAGTTATAATGACCCGCCTACATGCAGGGGCTAAATTTTCCGATAAAAGCTATAGTTTTTCTGGTGGCTTACATGGTGTTGGGGTATCTGTTGTTAATGCTTTATCAGAGCGCGTAGATATAACCATAAAGCGTGATTGTATTATATACACAATGTCATTTGCCAATGGTGAAAAAACTGTTGAGCTAAAAGAAATAGGCGTTGCCAAAAAGCGGGAAACTGGCACCACACTTAGATTTTGGCCAAATGCTAAATATTTTGACACATCACGCATCTCAATTAAACAATTAAGTCATGTACTTCGTGCCAAAGCAGTCCTTTGCAAAGGATTGAAGATGACTTTTATTAACAATATTTCGCATGAAGAGACAACTTGGTGCTATGAAAAAGGTTTAGCTGATTATTTGCTTCAATCATTACCCGCTGATTATTTTCCTGAAGAGCCTTTTACGGGTGAGTTTAAATCAGCTGATGCAACACTTGATTGGGCTCTCGCCTTTTCAAATTCATCAACTGGGCTTTTAAGTGAGAGTTATGTAAATTTAATTCCAACCATTCAAGGTGGAACTCATGTAAATGGCTTACGATCTGGTCTATTTGAAGCATTAGCTGAATTTTGTGAATTACGTAATTTAACTCCGCGTGGGGTTAAATTAACCGCTGATGATCTATGGGAGCCATGTCAATACGTATTATCGCTTAAGATGAAAGAACCACAATTTGCGGGCCAAACTAAAGAGCGGTTAAGCTCTAGACAATCAGCTGCTTTTGTCGCTAACGTAATTAAAGATAGCTTTGCTCTTTGGCTTAACCAACATCGAGCTCAAGGTGAATTGATTGCGAATTTAGCAATTGAACGTGCGCAAAAAAGACTAAGGCAAGCAAAACAAGTTGCCAGAAAGCGCGTTCATCAAGGCCCGGCTCTACCTGGTAAATTAGCCGATTGTTTGCAACAAGATTTAAGCCAAGCAGAATTATTTTTAGTTGAAGGAGATTCTGCAGGAGGATCTGCTAAACAAGCCAGAAATAAAGACTTTCAAGCTATTTTGCCATTAAGAGGAAAGATTTTAAATTCTTGGGAAGTAGACTCAAGCCAAGTTCTAGCCTCACAAGAAATACATGATATTTCAGTTGCCATTGGCATTGATCCTGCTTCTGATGATCTATCAGGACTTCGCTACGGAAAAATATGTATTCTTGCTGATGCAGACTCAGATGGCGCGCATATTGCAACGCTTATTTGCGCTTTATTCTTACGCCATTTTAAACCTTTAGTTAAAGCAGGACACATATTTATCGCCATGCCGCCGCTTTTTCGGATCGATGCCGGCAAGGAGATTCATTATGCATTGGATGAGTTTGAAAAAGATAAAATTATTGAGATGCTTTCTAAAAAAACCAAAGCCAAAATAAATGTACAGCGATTTAAAGGTCTTGGTGAAATGAATCCAATTCAATTACGTGAAACAACCATGGATCCAAACACGCGCCGTTTAATTAAACTAACCCTTGAAGATGAGCCAACAACTAATGAAATAATGGATATGATGCTTGCTAAAAAACGGGCGGGAGATCGAAAAATTTGGATTGAAGCTAAAGGAAATTTATCTTCGGTGTAATCTGGTTATTCAGTTTGCACAATGCCGTCTTTGCGAGGTACGAAGCAATCCAGAGGCCTGCAATATGAACCCCCTGGATTGCTTCGTACCT
>CAMDMN010000168.1 GCA_945901965.1 Legionella genomosp. 1
CTAATCATCGATAAAAACCGTGCCAAAGGACTTTCTATATTATTAAATAACGAATCATTTTGTATAAATAACTCAATTAATTGCTGTAAATCATCGGTAGTCCAATCGCCATCAATAAAACTCTTACCAGCACCCAAAGAACCTTGTAATAGAATTTTTTTATATGCTCGCGGATTAATGATATTGATTGTAGCGCTTGGGCTATCAGTCTCACCAAACACATAACTCTCACTCCCATCATTAAGCTTAATGGTGCCTTTTTTAATTTGTTTTAATACGTTTAAAATGATTTTTTTTGATGGTGTACTACGTCGATTAGTGCTCAACTTAGATTTCTCAATCATTTATATTTTCCTATTTTTTGATTTTGGGATGGGAATGAAACGGCACTCCCTTAAACCATAATTTAAATGCCTGCCAATAAATAGCCGCAGCAATTTTATAAGTCATCAATGGATGATGCCTAAATACCTTATTAAATGCACTTTCATTTTGATTTGTACCTCTCAAAATCAGTGTCGCATCAAAATCTTTTTTCTTATCAATATGATTTTCCATATGCACAATTACTTTTTCCTTATCCAACTTAAGATGAAAATGATACTCATAATCCATAGTTTTAAATGGCGACACATGCAATTCTTTTTTAAATTTAAAATGGTGCACCCTACTTTTTGGTAAGCTTGAAGCCTCGAGCACATAGTTATGTTTTTCACCCCATGGCGTATTTGTAACCTCAAGAATCAAATAGTCTAACTGTTGATTTTTATCATCAAAAACAAAATATAAACTAATGGGATTAAAACAATAGCCAAGACATGAAAGATTGGTCAATAAATAAATTTTTCCTTCCGGATAGGTATTAAATTTTTCAGCAACCAATTGTCTTGCATATTCATCAAGAGGAATTTCAGGATAACTCAAATAATTTTTACGGTAAAAAGAAAACCAATTAGGTTTCTCAATTGATACCTGCTTTAAATCTTTGAATACGTTATTTACATTGCCTAAATCAAAACAAAACATAAATAATTTATAGGAAAATTGATGATGTTTGGGTGTAAAGCGACGATGCCTGACCATCCCGCTATACAGCAAATGTTCAAACATCTATTGCTCCCAAAAGCCTACAAGTTTTCAATGCACTATTGACACCATCTTCATGAAAACCATACCCCAAATAACTCCCAACATAATAGGTATTATTTAATCCATTAATTAAGTCCATTTGTTGTTGTGCTTTCATTGCCGCCATATCAAGACATGGGTGTGAATATTTGAAACTCTTAATAACTTTAGAACGATCAATTTCTCTTGAGAGATTAACAGAAACAAAAAAATTAGTGCTAGATTTAATCGATTGTAAACGATTCATATAATAGGTTAGTGCAAGATTAGAATTATCATCATCCAAATAATTCCAACTGGCCCATGAGCGCTTACGTCGTGGCATAATGTTATCATCCGTATGCAAAACCACATCATTTTCAGTGTATTTAATTGCTGATAATACCTTAATTTCTTCGTCAGTCGGCTTTGTAAGAAGCTTTAACGCTTGGTCGCTATGCGTTGCAATAACCACAGAATCAAATCTAAATTCATTATCTTTAGATTTCAATACCACATATTTTGGCTCACGAGTGATGCTTTCAATTTTAGTACTCAAGTAAATTTTATCTTCGAATTTTTTAATCATCGGTGGAATATAGCTATGTGAACCGTTTGTAATTACATACCATGGCGGCCTATTATAAATATCCAATAAGCCATGATTTTCATAAAATTTAAAAATAAAATGTGCAGAACAATTCAACGTGTCTGCTTTGTTTTTTGACCAAATAGCAGACATCATCGGAATTAGGTAACCATCTATAAATTTAGCTGAATATGAGTGACTTGTTAAAAATTCTTTAATTGAAATATCAGGGTGTTGATCTTTACTAAGAAATTTTTTAGCATCATCATTAAACGATACGATGTCTTTGATAAAGCGATAAAAACTAAGCCTAAATAAATTTAGGCGATCTGAAAATAAGCTATTTAGGTTATGTCCATTATATTCAAAGCCACTACTTAAAGAACGATAGCTAAAACTCATTTCACTCAATTGTGTAGGTACATTAAGAGTATTTAATAATTTACAAAAGTTTGGGTAAGTTTTCTTGTTAAAAACAATAAATCCAGTATCAATAGAAAAGCGCTCATCCTCTAGTTCTACTGCGACTGTATTAGTATGACCACCAATATAATCATTTGCTTCAAACAATGAAACATCATAACTTTCACTAAGCAAATGGGCGCTAACCAAACCCGATATTCCTGAACCTATCACTGCAATTCGTCGCGCCAAAAAAGCTCTTCCTCAAATTCTTAGAAATAAATCAACTTAACATAACTAAAAGATTATATAGGACTTACGCAAAATGTCTAATTCCCACGGGGTTTTGATCAGGGCAAACGCATCTAAATTTTTTAAAATTATTTATGTTTTAAATCCGTCTTTGCGAGCGTAAGCGAAGCAATCCAGTGGCCTTAAGGTTCACACAAAGGCCACTGGATTGCTTCGTCGCTACGCTCCTCGCAAAGACGGATTTAAAAATAACTGCCAAACTACTAGCAAAGACGTCATTAAATGTTAAATCGTCTTTGCGAGGAGCGTAGCGACGAAGCAATCCAGTGGCCTTAAAGATGCTGATAATTATAATAATTTGTCATAAGAGGTGAAAAAATAATTATGTAACGATTAAATCCATTAGAATAATAGTCATATTAGGCATATTACATACGTCAATATACTATTGGTAAATATCCACCTAAAAAACCTAAAAAATATAAAACTTGTTAAGTCTATGCATAAATAGTAATAATTAACTATACTTATACAAGTACCACTAAAGGAGATAAAAATATGGATACATTTACTAAAGATACAGTTAACGGAAAGCACCCAAAACATATGGAACACAGTTCACATGTTAAGGAAGCTGCTATTGAGTTATTAAATGAAGGCAAAAAGCTTTCCAATGAAATATATGAAGAAAGTTTACATAGAATAGCTAACGCTGAAGATAATCTAAAAGATCAATCTGATGTTTTATTAAATAAAGTAAAGGAAAATCCATTAGCATCTATTTTGATTGCTGGCGGTGTTGGATTTATATTATCTGCTTTATTAAAAAAATAATGAAATTATTCGAACAAATTGACGGCTTTGCTTCTGATTGCTTATCGGTAATAAAAACTGTTGTTACCATTTTTAAGCTTGAGGCAAAGCTTGCAAGACTGAGTGTTTTTCCATTACTACTTAATTTGTGCATGCTTTTAGTCATTGCGATTACCGTTTGGCTATCGTCAATGTTTATTCTCGGATATTATTCTCTATTAACCTTTAATAGTATTATTATTGCCGCAGCTATTGTTCTATTAATAAACTTATTAATCTTAATTTCATTAATTCAATATCTTAAATTTAATTTACGCAACTTAAGCTTTGAAAAAACAAGAGCCTATTTCTCAAATAATGAGGGAAAACCATATGAAAAGCTCGAGGAATCAACTACTAGCTAAAATTGCAGTGCTTAATAAAAATCTAATAAGTCACCAAATTACATTAGCTAAACATAAAAAATATCTAACCCCGACAATTGGTGGTGAAAATATAACTAAACTTGTACTGCTCTTACCTGCATTTGTAACAGGATGGAAAATGGCAAGGATGCAACCAGACAAACACCGAATAAAAAAAATACTCAAGCTTGTTTCTTTAACATCACTTACAATTGTTAAATCTTTAAAGAGGATAATTTTATTTTAAAGATTATCTAAATTTAAGACAGTATTACATCAGTTTTTTATTCAAAATGCGCTTGTCCTTTCGCCAGATAAGCATAGTTGACAAATATTTGTCATGTTATAGAATTTATTTATTAAAAAAGTGGATGAACTTTATGCCGTTAGTAATTGCTACAATACCCGATCATGGACGCTTAGAACATACAGGCGATGTTAGAATCACTGGAAACATTGGTATAAATGCAGTAATAATCATAAAAGATGGTTCACTAATTGTTGAAGGTAATGTAGGGGCTGACTCTAATATTTCATTAACAACAAGTAACCCTGCACCTTTTCTTTTCTCAATGATGTCATTAATTAGTTACAGACGGGATGCTGCAAAGTCATTAGATATTAAAGGTAATGTAGAAAGTCGTGCAAAAATATCTACTTTATCTGCCTATATTGTTGTAGGTGGAATTGTTCATAGCCAAACAAAATTTAATACTAACAGTGGTGACATTCTTGTTAACGATATCAGAGAAGAGGTATGTTTTGTAACAATTTCTGGCAGCATACGTGCATCTGACGTCGGGGCAAATTCATCAATAAGAACAACCAGTGGTAATATAGTTACTCGAAATATAGAAAATGATACTAAGTTACAAACAGACTCTGGTACTCTTGATGTAGGTAATATAGGAGCTAGAGCTAAAATTATAACTACAAATGGTAAGATAAGAGTTGCCAATGTAGATAATGATGCTTCGGTGACTTCAATTAGTGGTGGGATTAATGCATGCCGTATATTCGCTAGAGCTATATTAAAAACAACCAGCGGTGATATAGTTTTTATTAATGCTAGGTCATCTGCTTCTATTACATCGATTACCGGAAAAATCGTAGCTTATCCACCGCCTCCAGAGGTATCTGCTCCTATTTTTAACTCCAGAGGAATTGGGGGGGAGCCTACTCCATCTATCCTTAGTACCACAGCCGCTTCAATCCTTCGTGCTCCAGCTGCTGATATCCTTCGCGCTCCAGCCGCTACTAAAATAGA
Source organism: Legionella genomosp. 1 (assembly GCA_945901965.1). GTDB lineage: Bacteria > Pseudomonadota > Gammaproteobacteria > Legionellales > Legionellaceae > CAMDMN01. The sequence continues at coordinate 4,835 of CAMDMN010000168.1, forward strand.
TGAAGAGCTAAGAGAATACCTAGATACTTTTAGCCGAAGAGCAGAAAGTTTCAGCGCTGCTTTTGAACGCTTAGAAATAGACGCTGATGCAAGCATCAAATGCCCAATATCACTAGTCGTTGCAAATAAACCAGTAAGAGTTGCAGGGGTGGTATTTGATTACGACCAATTATTACGTATTCCGGCAAACTCCGATGGCACTCGAAATAACCCCTTAACAAGAAGAACATTTCGTCTTGATCAAATACAATCAGCTAGGGACGTTAAAGAAAAAATTGCAGAGATGATAGATAACAAAGAAGCCGCTGCAACCGCAACAGCACAAAGATTATAATATGATGGTCTAATTATTAAATATCTATAATTTTTTTAATCCAACTGAAGCATGGTTGGCAAAGCGACATCCATATCATTACCTAAAAGTAATAAATCATTGTAGCCTTGATGCAGCCATATCGTTCCCCACAAGTAAATTTTATCTTGGCAAGTGAGCGGAATCCGAGCCACGACCGTTAGGGAGTGGAGATCTTAAGAACCACACTCCCTAACGAGGTAGCTGTAACAACCTATCCGCCCATAAAGCGCCAGAATGCGCTTAATTTACCAAATATAGAATAGCACGTTTTGAGTTTTAGT
>CAMDMN010000169.1 GCA_945901965.1 Legionella genomosp. 1
TCTTGAGATCCCTTCATTATAAAGGATATCAAATTCAGCCATTTTAAAAGGAGGAGCTACTTTATTTTTAACTACTTTAACGCGCGTTTCACTTCCCATCGTCTCTTCGCCTTTTTTTATAGCGCCGATACGACGAATATCAAGACGAACTGATGCATAAAATTTAAGTGCGTTACCGCCAGTTGTGGTCTCAGGGCTACCAAACATAACGCCAATTTTCATTCTTATTTGGTTAATAAAGATAACTAAAGTATTAGAGCGCTTAATGTTAGCCGTTAATTTTCTTAATGCTTGCGACATTAATCTTGCTTGTAAACCAACGTGCGTATCGCCCATTTCGCCTTCAATTTCAGCTTTTGGAGTTAATGCCGCAACTGAGTCAATAATCACTACATCTACAGCCGCTGAGCGAACTAACATATCTGTAATTTCTAAGGCTTGCTCACCAGTATCAGGCTGAGAAATAACAAGCTCATCAACCTTAACACCTAATTTTTCAGCATAACTTGGATCAAGTGCATGCTCGGCATCAATAAATGCCGCAGTACCGCCATTTTTCTGGCACTCAGCAATTACTTGTAATGTTAATGTTGTTTTACCAGAAGATTCAGGACCATAAATTTCTACAACCCGACCTTTGGGCAACCCACCAATACCGAGTGCAATATCTAAACCAAGGGACCCTGTTGAAATAGCCTCAATATCACGAAAAGCTGTACCATCACCCATACGCATGACCGAGCCCTTGCCAAACTGACGTTCAATCTGAGCTAATGCTACACCTAACGCTTTACTTTTATTGTCTTCCATAATTTCACCTTTGCGAGATCTTATTTAAAAAAAAATTATCCCACAGATATCATCTAACAGTAAACCTCTTTCAGCTAATCTTAATAAGAATTATACATTATCGTAGCCTGGATGAAGCAGCACGTCATCCCGAGCGTAGCGAGGGATCTCCAAAATATAGCACAATGCAACAATCCAGGAGATCCCTCGCTACACTCGGGATGACGTGTGAGTAGACAAACACTTTTTAATTCTTTAAAAATCAATTAATGTTTATACTTATTGCCAATTTGGATTTTAAATATGAATAAAGCTATATGGACACCAAAACATCCCAAAACTAGTAATATGTGGCAATTCATGCGTTTTGTGGGAGAGAAATACCAAGAAGATTTTAAGAACTATGAAGAATTACACCTTTGGTCAATTAACAATATTAACCTTTTTTGGCCAACCCTTTGTGATTTTTTCAATATCCAATTTGATACAAAACCATCAGAAATTATTAATAACTACACTGATATGATAGATGCCCAATGGTTTATCGGTGCTAAATTTAATTTTGCCGAAAAATCATTATCCCGGGATGATGATCATATCGCCCTGATTAGCCTTGATGAACAAGGTAGTCGAGAAATTCTAACTTATAAAGAACTTAAAAAAGAAGTTAGCGCTGTCGCTGCTGGATTAAAAGCTGCTGGTGTTGTTGTGGGCGATCGGATAGGCGCTGTCATGCCAAACTGTGCCAAAACCATTATTGCAATGCTTGCAACAACTTCACTGGGCGCCATTTGGGCATCATGCTCCACTGATTTCGGTGCTGAAGCTGCTATTGATAGATTAGGTCAAATAGAGCCTAAACTATTATTTGTCTCAGATAGTCATCAATATCACGGGAAAGTTCATAATTCATACAGTAAAATAAAACAAATTATCTCAAGTATTCCTTCTTTAACAAATATTGTGGTTTGTTCTAATAATAAAAATATAGATATATCTGGCTTAGATAAAACTATTAGCTTAGATGATTTTAAAAAACCAGGCGATAATCTTAGCTTTGTATCCTTACCTTTTTCTCACCCTGTCTATATTCTTTTTTCATCAGGAACTACAGGCATCCCTAAATGCATTATCCATAGTGCTGGAGGAACTTTATTACAGCACATCAAAGAATTAGGTCTACACACGGACATGAAAGCTAGTGATAATTTATGTTTTTATACCACTTGTGGCTGGATGATGTGGAATTGGATGGTATCGAGTCTTGCCTTAGGCGCCACCTTAACTTTATATGACGGCTCACCAGCATATCCAGATTCATCTATATTATTTCGTATCATAGATGAAGAAAAGGTTAGCATTTTTGGTACATCTGCGAAATTTATCTCTGCTGTAGGAAAAGAGGGTATTAAACCAAAAGAAAAATTTAAATTTAAAAATTTACGTTCAATTTTATCAACAGGCTCCCCTCTTTTGCCGAATAATTATGATTTCGTCTATCAAAATATAAAAGCTGACCTTGAGCTTAGCTCAATTTCTGGCGGCACAGATATAATTTCTTGCTTCGCCTTAGGCAACCCCATGCTGCCTGTTTATCGCGGCGAGATACAATGCTTAGGTCTTGGTATGAGTGTGGAAATTTATAATGAAGATGGTAAATCTCTAATTGAAGAACGTGGTGAATTAGTATGTACCAAACCATTTCCGTCAATGCCAATAGGATTTTGGCAAGATCCTGATAAAAAGCGTTATCGCGATGCCTATTTTAATCGCTTTACAGGTGTTTGGGTACATGGAGATTTTGCAGAAATTACCGAGCATCATGGCTTAATTATCTATGGGCGCTCTGATGCTACATTAAACCCAGGCGGTGTTCGTATAGGTACTGCTGAGATTTATCGTCAAGTTGAAAAAATTAATGGCGTAATTGATTCTGTAGTCATTGGTCAAGATTGGCAAAATGATGTTCGCATTGTGCTATTTGTTAAATTAAATTCTGGCAAACAGTTAACACAAGAATTAAAAGATTATATTAGATCTACCATCAAACAAAATGCCTCACCAAGACATATACCTGCCAAAATTTTAGAAGTAAAAGATATCCCCCGCACCATTAGCGGCAAAACGGTAGAAATAGCGGTAAGACAAGCAGTTCACGGCCAAAAAATATCTAACCTCCAATCACTCGCGAATCCAGAAGCGTTAGATTATTTTAAAAATAGGGAAGAATTAAAATCATGATTTATTAAACTATGTGCAATAGTTTACGAAGTCATTTTTTAAAATGCATCTAAAACTCTTTGTTTTAATAGAAATTTTTTAATGGCGGGAATTGCTGGGTTTTTGCCCAGTCTCTTTAACTTAACCTAACTATGGGCTATACTTTTTTTACAGCCATAATAAGTGAGACTCAAAATGGAAAAACACGCTTCACTAGAATTAACAAAAATAAAAAAGATTGTTGCTGATATTCGAGAATTTCCGGCTAAGATTGAAACCACTGAGCTTGCCAAAAATGCACGCCAATTACTGAAAAAATATGCCTCACTATCTGAGAAAATTGAGCGAAGCGTATTAATTAGCATGGAACATCAAAAGGAACTTGCGAAAATTAGAACAGCTGAGTTTAAAGACATAAGACGCAAATTAAAAGAAAAAGCAAATTCAATCATTCATGCAGACAGCAACGTTAAAACTAAATCTGTTGCGAAAAAGGCTACAAAAACGGCTGCACCTAAAAAGGCTACAAAAACAGCCGCCCCCAAAAAAGCTACAAAAACGACTGACGTGAAAGTTGAAAAAGCTAAAACCGAGAAAAAAGTTGTGAAAAAAGCTGCACCTAAACCTAGCAAAGCATAGTCTCATGTAGACTTGTCTTGCATGCCACAGCTCATTTAGTGAATGGGTAAAAAATGCTTCTTCTATGGGGCTGTGGAGCATATCATTAACCACAACTCACAAATCACTGTAGCCTTGATGCAGCGAAGCGTAATCAAGGTTTATAAATTAAAGACCTAGGCGTATATATGGTCTTTGTTATTGAGAATGGAAACCTTGATTACGCTTCGCTGCATCAAGGCTACATGTGCTAAATTCTGAGCCACGACCGTTAGGGAGTGGATATTTTAAGGGCTACACTCCCTAACGGTCGTGGCTCGGATTAAACCGTATTCCACTAGACAATGCAGCCCAATCAAGGAACAGCAGATTTTTGGATAATAATAAGGAAAAGATTTATGCTGTTAGAGCGTTATACTAACGAGCTTGAACAACTTATGGAACAAGGTAATGCCTGTGTTCGACAAAACAAACAACAACAAGCTTTATTATATTTCAATAGTGCAGTTCTATTAGCGCCAGAATCCATAAAAGCATTAATCTCTTGTGCCGAAGCCCTGATTAATCTGAATCGCGCAGCAGAGGCGTTAATATATTCTCAACGTGCTTTGCAACTTTGTTTTACTCCAAATATTTTAACCTTGCATGCTAAAGCACTGTATCAAATGGGAGAATACAACAAAGCTCTTGAATGCTTTGAAAGCGTTATTGCGAAACAACCGAGCAATTATACCGCCCTAGGCCAACGCGCTCTTTGTTTAACACAAGTCAATCGATATGATGAGGCATTTGCAGCATATAACCAAGCTTTGAAATATTGTAATCATCAAGATGCTTGGGTTTATTATAATTATTCTTTATGTTTATTGGCCATGGGAAAATTAGATCTTGGGTTTGAAATTTTTGAATATCGCTGGCAATCCATCCTATCCGCAAAAAGTCGGGTATGGGTATATCCTGAATCCATTAGTATTGATAAGTTAAGAGGAAAATCGATTCTTATTCATTCTGAGCAAGGCATTGGTGATACCATTCAATTTTTTCGTTATATTCCTTTATTAGTGCAATTAGGTGCTAAAGTATTTCTCGAAATACGGCCTACATTAATCCCACTCTTTGCTCCATGGCGTAATATTATCAATTTTATTGCTATAGGATCACCATTGCCAACTTGTGATTATCATTGCCCGTTGATAAGTTTAGCAAAGTTATTTAAAACAGAAATTGAAACTATTCCTAAATCTATTCCTTATTTATTTGCCAACTTAAATTCCATTGCAGCTTGCCAAAAAAAATTATGGTCTACAACTAATAAACGTATTGGGATTGCTTGGCGAGGAAGTGCTTTAAATGTGATGAATGAAAAACGCTCTATTGAGCTCAATACCTTATTGACCTTGCATCAACCCAATATAGATTTTATTTGTTTGCAAAAAGATATTTACTTGGAAGAAAAAAAAGTACTCGAGCAATTTCAAATCGCCTATCACGGTTTAGAATTAAGTACCTTGGAAGGAACAGCTGCATTAATTGCATGTTTAGATCTAGTCATCACGGTAGATACTTCAATTGCTCATTTAGCCGCTGCCATGGGTAAGGATGTCTGGATTTTATTGCCATTTAGTGCAGATTGGCGTTGGTTTTTGCAGCGAGATGATAGCCCTTGGTATCCCAATGCTAAACTTTTTCGACAAGTATCACTTGGCGATTGGAGTATTCCTTTAGATCGCATCAAAAACATTTTGAA
>CAMDMN010000170.1 GCA_945901965.1 Legionella genomosp. 1
AATAGCATTTTCTCTAATGTATTTATTTATAAAACAATAACCACCAACAATAACGTTATATTTGCTAGCAATGGCGAAACAGATTCGCTCCATCACTTTGATTTAGCTATTTTAAGGTTGGAAAAAAAACTTGGGAGCCGTACAATTAATTTCTTTAATCGATTAAGTAAGCTAACTATAAATGATATCGCTTAAAAACGAAGAATTAATTTCTTTACTTAATGTCAAACATTCACCAAAAAATCTTTTATTAAGTTACAAACTACCTTGTCATGATGTTGATATTAAAAAGAACCCAACACAATGTGTTCTAAACTTACTAAAAAGACAAATTTGGAGTGAAAATTTATATATAAACAAGAATGAGTTAGCTAAAATAAATAGGTATAAAGATTTAAATAAAAACTATAGAAATGATTTCGATAACCATCAATTTTCAATTTGGGTTAAATCAATAGAAGAAAATACAGCTATATGTCATATGGAAAATCCATTATTAGGTAAAGGGGTTTTCGTACCGGCCGGGAAAATATTACCTAAAGGTACGTTCATTATATCCTCTGGAGTTATTAAGCTTAATCCCACAATAGAAGAGCTTGAAACAAAGGTTCATTGTTCAGCACTCCATGATTTAAATTCCAAAAACAAAAAAATTATTGGCTTGATTGATCCTGTAAAAATTGGCGGCATTTTAGATCTTATTAATCATGCGCCAAATAATGATGAAATGATTAATTTTAACTTTAAAAATAAAGCTATAAAAGAAAGAGCAGCAATTGCTAATCTTAAAAGTACAATAAAATTTTATAATGGGTACGCCATCATGGGGTTAGAAGCAGATTCAGCTATTTATGGCGGCAAGTTCGGCAAACAACTTTTATGGTCGTACGCAAGTCCAGACGAATACATCTCACCAAACATTGCAAATGCAAACCCAAAATCTATTATATTATTTGATAATCGTGATGAACATAATGGCAAAGCAATTGACCTAACCAATTACAGTTTGAAAAAAATATCTATTTTTATCGATATTTCAGGAGAAATAATTAAAAAAATTGCAGAAATCACACGATGGGAAATAATGTCAGGAGATCCAAAAGAAAAATTAATTTTATCAACCGAAGATACCTCTTTGTTAAAATACTTGCTGGCACTACGCTCATCAATTTCAAATGAATTTTTACAATCTTTTTTAAATAAAAATCCAAAAGCCGACAGAGTAATATTTAAAATACTTCTTTAATTAAAACCCAATATTTATATATAGTAATTTAACTTTTAAATGAACGATTCACGTCATCCCGAACATAGTGAGGGATCTCCATATTTTAATTTATTGCCACTTTAGGAGATCCCTCACTATGTTCGGGATGACGGTCATTTAAAATTAAATTGATTATATTAGATTTAATCACATACCATCGAACACACAAGAGGAAGTTGTTTTTGCAGCTCTGGCTGTGGCTTAAAAAAACCATGCTTGGCTAAAAGTGTGATGTCATAATGCGTATGTTGTTTTTTAAGATAATCTTCTGCTAAATATACGCTAATTGTGGTTAAAATGGAAAGTAGTGCGCCTAAAACAGGAGCCCATGGACTAAGGGCGATGATAACCGGTAAGATAGTCATAATTGGAAGGAGTAAGATAGTGTGATTGATAATAGCGAGGTAACCAACGTTTTTTTCATATTCGATACCCTCTTGTAATGCATGAAGGTAATCCTGATCTATCGAAATAGCGCCTTTAGCACATTCATCTTGATATTCTTTTTCTAATGTGTTTAACCGGTTAATTTCAATAGAAACATGAAAGCAGGTAAATAGGAGATCAAAAAGTTGCAACCCAATAGCAATATATACTTCTGCGAAACTCCAAGCACCAACACAAATAAAACAACTGATTAAATTACCAACACACCAAATAAAGTCATTTACTAACTCGATCCAGCGACGATTTATCATTAAATGGACATGTAAGCGTATGTCCCATGGAAGTGCATATTCCTGTTCGGACATCCATGGATTTAAAATGACGTGCTTACCTAACAACATTAAATTTATTGCTAAACGAGGAACAAAAAATATCCAGTTTAAGTGAATAAAAACTGGATCAATCATGAGCTCAATCGGTTCAATCCATTCGCGCAAAATCACAAATTCATCAAATAAAATTGCGTTATCAATCAAACGCCATATACGGTTCAACGTTTTTCTTGGCTGGTTTGTATTGCTTGTCAACGTGCGAATTTTTTGATCAATATTTATTTTAGGATTAGCTAATAAAGGTGTTGTTGATATAAATTGTGAATAGCGGACTGAAAGAAGTTCACGGAAAGTTGCTTGTTCCTTGTGTAATTGATCAAGGTTACTTTTTTCATCAAGTCGACAATAAACTTGTTCGAGAATATCGGCCATGACTAACGCTGTTTCAACAGCTCTAAGAATTGCTTCTGTATTTTGGATATTATCATCATATAGATGGCTAACATGTGAGCATTGAATAAGGTATTGCGTAAACAACGATGGATTTTTTATGACTAAAGATGAGAAAAAAGCGTTTTCTTTATCTTTTATTTCATCATCAAAGGTCCAAACTGTATTTGTACTGTCGGTTAATGTGACGGGAAAACCATCCACACGTGTTCGTAATAGTTGTAAAATTGCTGGCATAATTCTTTAAACCTTTAGTTATGATATAGATTCTGCTTGCATCGAGCTAAAGATCATGCCGTGAATCGCCAAAATCAAAATGTTCTTAAAAGACTCAATTGCTTGATTAAATGCCAAGTATATCATGATCACTGTGCTTATAAAATAAGCTATTTTTCACGGGCAAATGCAACTTATGTCCAATTTATAATTGATCTATCCATCGGGAAATTTGACCGCGGGGACAATTAGTTGTTTAAATTTATCAGGAAAATAGCGATTCAGTATCGCTAAATCGCCAAAAGTAAATTTCGGCGTTTCACTTTCAATTTTGGTTAATACTAAGTCAAGATCAGGATTTTCACTAGCGATGAGCCAACGATGTTCTATTGTACTGAGTGTTAATCTTACTGTTGAAATAATATTATGGCGGATAAACTGTTCAAGTGGCTTTCCATCCCTTGTTATGAAGCATACGCCGGCTGAGTTTGTGCCTAAGACAGATCAAATATTATCACCCATCAACTCATTTAAATTTGTAGACATTAATACGGTACGAAAGTTAGATGGCGTTATACCTACAGCGATTAAAGATCCAGTTATAGCACCAGCCGATGCCCCAGCAAGCTCTTTAACCCCTTTCAATACACCTGTTTCAGCGACAGCTGTATAAGAACCTGGGTAAACAACACCTTTTACAAATATTATCGCCAATTTTTTACAAATTAATTATTCCTCCTGATTGAAAATCACAACAACAGCCTCACAAACATCAACTTGTATTCTTTTAAAACTAAACTAGACTTATATTAGTGTCGTTGTATATCAATTAATTTAAAAGACGAACACAAGGAGATGGAAATGCCTTATTCAATTAATGAGATGAAAACCAAACTAGCTTCATACGTTAAGGGCTGGACTGCCTATAGTTTGCTTAAACAGGACTTAATAAATGAAGGGCAAGTTACTATTAGTGAGTACCCAGCTATTTGCGATAAAGTAAGACAAGATTGCGCAAGCAAAACACCCCCAGTTACACCTAATATAAGCCATATTATTTCTGAATTAATTAAAGCTGATGGAGAAATTAAGTGGAAGGAAAATGGTACAAGAGCTTTAATAAAAAATATAGTCATAACTTTTAATGGCCAGGTCTATAACGTAATAATCAAAAAACCAGAACCTGAAAAAGATGAATACGAAATTGATGTAATTGGGGAAGTACAAGATGATCTTAGTAAATTTCAACAAACAAGCGTTTGTGGAAAAACAGTGATCAAATTTGAAGAAAATGGTCAATTTGTAATTACACCAGGAGACGATGAAAAGCTACAAATTTTATCAAATTTGCAGCGTGCTGCTCGTCCTCTCCAATTAAATACAGTTCGTAAATTTGCTGAGGGAATAAATTCAACTACTTACCCTCAAAATGCACTTTTAGGATTACTTGGTACAGGTACAGGAAAGAGCTTTGTTATAGCACATCTAGCTGAGGCTATTGGTAGTAGTGTTATTGTTGTTCCGAGTGTTGACTTAGCTAAAGAAATAATCAACGATGCTATTAAGATAAAAATATTTGGTGGTTCCTTAAGGACATCTGCTGAAGGTATTAAAATATCAATTGGTGGCAGTGAAATTACAGTTAATGCACAATCAAAGAATGGTGGAAATATTGGGCCTTTTGTAGTTTTGGCTTCCGAACTACCAGAAGATGATTATGGAGACGCTATAATTAAGGAATTATTAAAACGTAATGACATACATATTGTCATGCCTGCAGACTCTAAACGGTTTAGTGAAAGACTGAATTTAATCAATGGTAAGTTACTATTAATTGATGAAAGCCATCAGCACGCCTACACAGCTAGTGAAGCAGGTAAACTCCAAGCAGTTTGCTCTCAAAATGTTACACTGGCTTTAACAGGAACTCCAACTGGACATCTTTTAGGAATATTTCCACCAAAATTTATTGAATTCAATCTGTATGATGCTATAACTGCAGGAGCTTTGCGTAACGTTGATGGTAAAGATGTTGAACCATCAGCAGATGAAGAATGGTCTGAAGATGATATGGTTGATAAGGCGATCGTAGCTTATTTTAGGATACCTGCTAAGGCAGAAAGCAGTACTCCATGTAAAAAATCGATGATTTTTTCAGATGATAAAGATATTCGAGATAAGTTGAAAGAAAAACTAACGAGTATAGCAAATGGTACGATGGAGGCCAGTGAACTTAGTAGATATAAAAATCTAATTAAGATGGATAGGGGCGCTACTAATAAGCCTGATCTAAAGAATGAAATGAATAACGAACGCGTTACCTCTTTAAAAAATACGATTATTAGTATGGCAATATCGCTTTTATATGACAAGCCACAGGAATCGTTAGATGATATTTCGCTTGCTTTGCGTGATAAAAAATTGTTTAAAAAAACGACTGATAAAGCACAAGCATTAAAAGGCGATATTGAAACTAGATTATCACTCCTAACCTCTTTAGCAGAATTACCTGAGGAAGGAATTTAAAACATCTTTTGAAATGGTTTCCGAAGTTGCAATAAAGCATAAATGTCCCAAATCAAATTGACCGAGTTTCTTTTGAAGTACTTCTAAAGCAACCCTTTTCTCAGAAATGACGAG
>CAMDMN010000171.1 GCA_945901965.1 Legionella genomosp. 1
AATGTATGTTTGTATTATTATAGCTCATTTTTTAAAGTTTATGTGCCACGTTTCTGTAATTTAACCTAAAGTTGTAATAATTATCACAATAATTTATAATTAGTTATAATCGCAATTATAACTGGTTATAATAATCATGAGCCAACAAGCAAAATCAATAAGAGAATATATTATAAAAAATCTTGAACATTATCCAGGCGATATTGTTGCTATGGCAGCAAAGCATTTTTTAGTAACGAGGACTACTGTTCATCGCCATTTGAATTATCTTATTAAGCAAGGGCTGATTATTAAATCTGGAACAACACGAGATGTTAGATATAATTTGCAATCACGTTTAGCTAGGAAAATGTCATATAAAATTAGTCGTGGTCTGTCAGAATTTAACGTCTTTAAAAGTGATTTTGAAGATATATTCTTGCAATTTCCTAAAAATATTTATGACATTTGTCTTTATGGTTTTACTGAAATTTTCAATAATGCAATTGACCATTCAGAAGGAAGAAATATTACTGTTAGTACAGAATATGCCAATGATTGCCTAAGAATAACAATTGATGATGATGGGATTGGGCTTTTTAGTTTAATTAATGAATATTTGAAGTTAGAAGATATTAGGGAGGCAATTTTGCAGATTAGTAAGGGTAAAATCACGACGTCTCCCGCCCATCATTCGGGTGAGGGCATATTTTTCACCTCTAGAGTTTTTGATTGCTTTGATATTTATGCCAATAATTTACATTATTTTCGGGATAATTTAGAAAAAGATTGGGGGCTTGAGACTTTGTCTAATAAAACAAAAGGCACAAGCGTTTGTTTGAGTATTCAAAGTGATTCTAAAACCAAGTTGGTTGAAGTTTTCGAGCATTATCAAGATCCTCAAAGTTTATCTTTTAACCGCACTGAAATTCTTATCAAATTATCACAGTATGGCGATACACCTTTAATTTCACGTTCTCAAGCTAAAAGAATTATTATTGGTTTAGAAAAATTTCAACATATTACCCTCGATTTTTCAGGTGTAAGGCTTATTGGCCAAGGTTTTGTTGATGAGTTGTTTCGAGTGTTTTTAAACCAATACCCAGGTATAACTATTGAATATGTTCATGCTAATCCTGATGTGCAATTTATGATTCAACGTAGTCTTTAGATCATTGGACCATTAGATCAATAATTGTGGCTGTATAAGGCTGATATGCGCTACAATCAATATTATTTAATTTTATCGCAACTCTATGCATCTAAAACAATTAAAATTATCTGGCTTTAAATCGTTTGTCGATCCTACGACCATACCTTTTTGTAGCCAATTAATTGCAGTTGTGGGTCCTAATGGTTGTGGTAAATCAAATATTATCGATGCTGTGCGTTGGGTTATGGGTGAGGGTTCTGCTAAGAATCTTCGTGGTGAGTCGATGGCCGATGTTATTTTTAAAGGCTCATCAAGTCGAAAATCAATAGGGCAAGCTTCAGTTGAACTGGTTTTTGATAACAGTTTAGGGCGATTAGGCGGCGCTTATGCAAGTTATCAAGAGATTGCTGTTAAGCGTTCAGTTACTCTTGATGGTGATTCTTTTTATTATCTTAATGGGACAAAATGTCGTAGACGAGATATTACGGATATTTTTCTAGGAACTGGCGCGCAAGCTCGAGGTTATTCAATTATTGGTCAAGATACTATTTCCCGCTTAGTTGAGGCGCGTCCTGAAGATTTGCGGGCATATCTTGAGGAAGCCGCAGGAGTTTCTAAATATAAAGATCGCCGCCGTGAAACCATGACTCGGATTGGCCATACCCGGGAAAATTTAGCGCGAGTTGCTGATATTCGTGATGAATTAGCTAAACAGATAGGTAAATTAGAGCGCCAAGCAAAAGCTGCCGAGCGCTATAAATTATTAAAACAAAATGAGCGAGATTGTAAAGCACAAATTCTTGCCTTGAAATGGCAGGCGCTTATTCTTGAGCAAGAAAAGCTAAATTCAGAGTTATTAAAAGCCCAGCAAAACCATGGTACAGATCAGTTAAAAATTACCGATTTAGTTAAGGAAAATGCTAATTTACGAGAAAAATTATTTAATGCAGAAGAAGATTTTCAACAAGAGCAGTTAAGATTTTATCAATTAAACACAGAGATTGCTCGCCTTGAAGAAGCTATTCAACAAAAAAATCGTGAAAAAAGTCAGCAATTACAAGACAAACAACAAATAGAGGCAGATATAGCTCTTGCAATTCTGCAGCTAAACCATGATGTAGAAACCCTTAATGCTAATGATAAAAAATTAATTGAATATCAGGAAGAAGTTAATAGATTGCAAGCTGAATTTGATAAATTTCAAATAATTTTAAATGACAAAGAGCTAAAAAAATCTAATTTATTAAGACAATGGCAAGAAGCTCAGGCCTTAGATAATAAATTAAAACGCGAAGAAGAAATCCATAAAATAAATCTTAAGCATTTAAAAGATCGCTACGAGCATTTAAGTTTAAGTTATTTGAAATCTAAAAAAGAGCAAGAAGAAATAGTAGTCGATACCTTTGCAGATGAATTAAAAATATTAGAAGCACAACTTGAAGATCTGATAAAGCTTAAAGAGGCTAATTTAAGCGATGTAAAACACCTCACCGAAAAATTAACAAAAGATCGTCAAGAATTAACGACTATTGAGCAGCAATTACGTTTAACAGAAGATAATGTAAAAAAATTAGTAACTGAAGAGGCTTCGTTACTAGCCGCTCTTAATACCGCGTTGCAAAAAGAGTCCTTTGCACCAGAAAAACTTTCACAATGGGCCAAAAATTTACGTTTGACCGAAACTTTTAAGTTGCCAGATAAATGGCTTAAATCTTGTGAGATGGTTTTAGGGGATAATTTATATGCTATTGTCCTTGATTCAATAAAAGAGCTAATTCCTTTATTATCAGATCTTAAAGGTCGTGATGTTTTATTTATTGAAAAAGGCCAATTATCAAGTAGTAGCAATAATTATCCACGTTTATTAGATATGCTTGAATGGATTGTTCCTTGTCAATTAAATGCATTAGATGATATTTTTGCCGCAGATAATTTAGCAGAAGCTCTTTCTTGGTTGCCAAATTTAAATAAAATTGAATCAATAGTAACTCCAGATGGATTTTGGTTAGGCCATGGTTTTATTAGAGTTCATGGCGAAATTAAAGATGATAATCTAGGCCTTTTAGTGCGAAAGCAGGCGTTAACTAAGTTAAAGGTCACTTTAAATTTAGAACAAGAGAAGCTAACAACGCTTAAAAATAGTCGTGATAAGCTTTATGCGGATATGGCTGAAAATGATCGCGTTAAATCTTTGGCAGAAAATGCATTAAAGCTCACTCATGAAGATTTACGCAATATCGAGACGAGTCTAAATAATAAAAGTGTCTCTAGCCAAAATTTGTTGAATAGAAGAGATAAATTAATTGATGAGTCTAAAGATTTAGAGTTAGCCATTGAAGATCTTATGGCAGAGATTATAATCGCTGAAAATAAATGGCAATTATCGGCAGATGCGATAAAACCGCAAGAAGAAAAGTTAAATAATTTAAATTCATTGAAATCTAGCATTGAAGAGGAGTTTTCTTCGGCCCGCCATAATGTAGATGCTTTAAGAGATGCTTTACATCAAGCGTTGCTTAACTCAGAGAAAGAAGCATTGGTTATTAAGCAATTGCAAGAAAATATTACACGAATTAAATGTAATATTGATAATTTAAATGAGCGCTTAATTAAGCTTAAAGCTTTAGTCGAAAAATCTATTAGCGCAGAACAAGATAATACTAATCTTGATGAAAAGCTTAAACTGCATCAGCAATTAGAGATTTCATTAGCAAATAAAAAAATGTTGGTCGATGATTTGCAGAAAAATTTAAATGAAAATGAGCGAGCAGAAAAAGAAGCAGGGCAGACCTCAGGCGTTTTACAAGAAAAAATTCAGCAACAACAATTGCAAGTTCAAGCATTATCGTTAAACGCTGAAAACATTGGTCTATTATTAAAAGAGTTGGATAGCGATGCAAATGATTTGATTGCAAAAATGGATTCGAATGCAACGGTGCCAATATTTGAGAAAAATTTAATCGATATTGTTGAAAAAATCTCTAAACTTGGCGATATTAACCTTATAGCAATTGATGAATATAAAACGGAATTAGAGCGCAAACAAAGTTTAGATGCGCAATATCAAGATTTAATTGATGCTTTGGCTATTTTGGATACAGCTATTGCAAAAATGGATAAAGAGACAAGAATTCGTTTAAAAGATACTTTTGATCGATTGAACGAAGCATTTCAAAAACTTTTTCCACGTCTTTTTGGTGGCGGACGTGCAAAGTTGGAGCTTACCTGTGATAATCTTCTAGAAGCAGGAATAATAGTAATGGCGGAACCACCTGGAAAAAGAAATAGTAGTATTCATATGCTTTCTGGTGGTGAAAAAGCAATGACTGCAGTGGCATTGGTCTTTGCTATTTTTCAGCTTAATCCTTCGCCTTTTTGTATGTTAGATGAAGTAGATGCGCCGTTAGATGAAGCAAATATTCGCAGGTTTTGCGATTTAGTTAAAGAAATGTCACAATTAGTACAGTTCTTATTTATTACACATAATAAGGTAACGATGGAGATGGCAGATCATTTAATTGGGGTAACTATGCGGGAGCCAGGAGTTTCACGAGTGGTTACAGTTGACGTAGAGGCTTTAGTCAATTCGACAACAGCCGAGCTATCTAGTTGATAGTTCTCTAATTTTTTTTGTATATAACTGATTAGGAGTCAAAAATGCCTGCAAATTGGAGTTTAGTTTTAAATGTCTTGTTATTAATTGGGGTAGTTATTGCAATTAGTCGGATGATGAAAGCAAGGCGAGATAATTTAAATGAAGTTAATTTTGAGCCGCCAATTGGTAAAAATGAGGTTCCTCTTAATGATGATATAATTGCGGTGCGAAAAATTAATGGTGAGGAGCCGTCAGAATTACCTGTTTTGCAACCTAAACTTAATCCGGTTCTAAGACCAAGTATGCATACATCTAAACATGCTGTTATACGGCCAATACATTCTATACCTTCTGTGAAATCAGTTAATATATTTAAAGATAAAAATGCGATGGATTCTAATAGCACCACGAGTGAATCTGTGATGATGTTTTTACTTGCGAAAGATAATCGCCAATTAGCAGGTTATGAATTATTACAGACTGTTCTTGCCGCAGGATTAAGATTTGGTGATGGTCACTTATTCCATCGTCATCAATCCCCGAATGGTCAGGG
>CAMDMN010000172.1 GCA_945901965.1 Legionella genomosp. 1
CCCATAAAATGAAAGGTGGGGCAGTCTATTGTGGAACTATTCGCATGCAACATGCTTGCCAATACTTAGAGCGCTATCGAAAGGCCGGTCATACCAAGGCTTTAAATAGGTTATATGAGCAATTAGTGGGCGTGATTGAAGATACAAAATTTCCGATTCGAGAATGGCTAAATAAAACCCCTATTATTTAAAAATAGGTTTGACCATTAAGGCGCATGATATTTCCAAAACTTTGGCATACAAATACAACAAACAGCTACACCAACCACACAAAGTACCCCGCCCGATACAATGGATGTTGTTATTCCAAGACAAGCAGCAATAGCGCCGGCACGGGTATCCCCTAATTTAGGCCCGCTTAAATAACTGAGCATTTCAATACCAGCAAGACGACCCCGGTAATCGTAGGGAATGGTGTTGTTCCACAAAGTACTGCGAAAAATACCACTTACAGCATCAAAAGCACCTGAAAGTGCTAAAAAGAAAAGAGCAGACCAAAGCGCTGCAGATAACCCAAAACCTATCATTGAACACCCCCACAGCGCGGCGGAAATCGCTATGGCTTTACCATCTTGTTTAATATTGGCAGTCCATCCACTAAAAAATGAAATGAATAAAGAGCCCACTGCCGGTGCTGCATACAATAAACCCAAGGTTTTAGCCCCCCCCAATGATTGCGCTATTGCCGGAAATAATGCATTAGGCATAGCAAATATCATCGCAATAAAATCGACAGAATAACTTCCCATGAGCGCTTGCCTTTTAAAGGCAAATTGTAACCCTTCTTTTAATGAAAACAGCACTGAAGGATGCTCAACAACCGCAGGTTTTTTTATGGAACGCATAAAACCTAAATTAATTAATGAAACAAAAAAAGTTAGGCAATCAATGACATACGTGAAAAGTATTCCATAATAGGCAATCAATAAACCCGCGATAGCAGGCCCTATAATCATACAAAAGCTATATTTAAAACTAGAAAGCGCGCCCACCGCTTTATAATCCTCAGGCTTAACCAATTGTTGCGTCATGCTTTCAAAAGCAGGCCTATGTAATCCAGTAATTGTTAGGGCTTGCAAACAGATTCGGCTCTGCTTGAATTATTTTGCAAATGAACCAACATTATTTTGCAAACGAATTTTGATGAAACAACAATAAATTGCAAATCAAATTGCTTTTGAACCAGAATTATTCTGCAAATGACCTCGATCCATACAAAATAAACCATGGTTTATTTTGATTTATAATCATACATGAATGTCAAAGGCAAAATGGTATTGTTAATTTCAATAAAAATAAGATAATATGTATTTATATTGAAACCAGCGATATGTTGCCAAATTTTGAATAAAAAAACCATTGCCTATCTACGTGTGTCGACCGCAGATCAGGACCTCGATAAAAATAAATCAGATATCTTGTTTTTTGCCAATGAGAACAATCTTGGTAAAGTGCATTTTATTGAAGAAAAAATTTCTGGTGCTATTCATTGGAAAAAACGGGAACTTGGATCGGTTATCAATTCTTTGGCTGAAGGCGATCATTTAATTGTTAGTGAGTTTTCAAGATTGGGTCGTAGCATGCTTGAATGCATGGAAATCATGACTCATTGCCTAGATCAAAAAATCAACTTGTATGCAATCAAAGGACAGTGGCGATTAGATAACAGCATTCAAAGTAAAATCATTGGCATGATTTTTTCAATCGCCAGTGAAATTGAGCGTGATCTGATTTCTAAAAGGACGACTGAAGCCTTAAGGGCACGCAAACAAAAAGGATTACCATTGGGAAGGCCTAAAGGCACGGGCAAAAGTAAACTTGATGAGTACAAAGAACAAATCTTGGCATTGCTTAATAATGGTTCATCAAAGGTTTTCGTTGCCAAGCGATATAAAACCTCTATAGGGAACCTACATTATTGGTTGCAGAAGAATAGATCTCAATTCAAGGAAAAGCCATAGTGTATGAAATCCCATTGGAAATTTTATATCGACTGGATGAAAAATTAACCAATTTACCAAACAATGGTAAGTTGCGCCGTGCGTTAGTTCAGGAAGTCGCTGAGTGCTATCAATTATGCGAAACCACGGTTTACAGACAACTGAAAAAACTGATGTTACATCCCCGTGAGCGCTTAGTCCGTAAAGACAAAGGCCACTCACGAATTATAAAAGACGACGATCTTCATCATTATTGTCAACTAATTGCCGCAATGAAAATTCGTTCCATGAATGGCAAAAAACACATGCTCTCCACTGCGCGTTGCATTAAATTTCTAGAAGATGATGGTATAGAGATAAAAGGCCGGGTTATTAAACTGGAGCCAAATTTACTCAAGGTTTCAACTGTTAATAACTATCTCAATCATTACTTGATTTCCCCTAATGATATTTTTATGGAGCCAACGGTCAATCACTTCGAGGCATCTTATAGTAATCAATGTTGGCAACTGGATATAACTCCGTCTGAATTACATCGTCTTCCTACGCAACATGTCAACGATCCAAGACGCTTGATGCTGTACTCGGTTATCGATGATAAAAGTGGATTGTCATATTCACGCTATTATCTTGCTGAAGGAGAGGATACGCTCACAGCGCTTGATTTTTTATATCATGCTTTTTCAAAAATTACTGGAGATCAGCCAGAGCTTTACGGGATCCCTGATTTTATCTATACCGACAACGCCAGTTTTGTAAAAAGTAGATTATTTATACGCGTCATGGAAAAGCTTGGCATACAAATACTGACTCACCTGCCTCGTGGCAAGGGAGGTAGAAAAACAACTGCTCGGTCCAAAGGTAAATTAGAAAGACATAATCGATCAATGAAGACTATGCTTGAGCCTAGGTATCGATTTGAATTACCACAGCATTTAGATCAGGCTAATAGCCTTCTTGGCCCGATTGCTGTCGAGATTGCCAACAAAAAACATCGTTCACAAAATTTAACTCGTTATCAGGTATGGAAAACGAATTTACCGGCACATGCCGATTTAAGTATTTGCTCCTATGAACACTATAGCCTCCTGTTACGTGAACCTGTTGAGCGAGTTGTAAAAAGCGATGCCACAGTTCAACTGAATAATATTCACTATCAATTGTCGTCTCAATTTGCAGGGGAAGATGTACTTTTGCTGGTTTCGTTAGACAACACCAGTATCCATATTGAATACCGCGAGCAAGAATATGGCCCATTTTTTCCAGTTGAAGCACCAACCCCTTTTGGTGAATATGACCATCATAAAAAATCAGAAAGGGAACAAGCTGCAGATAATGTTGTTGATCTATCCAAACATATTACCTTACGTTTACCTGCTTACGAGAACCAGACAAAACAAGCACCACTCAACATTAATACTAATCTACTGCCAGGTTATCTCAAAAAATACGAAACTGCACTTCAAGCGAAATTGGCTTTAGCAAAACACATTGAAAAACCACTGAGCTTGTTGACGGCATCTCAAAAACAATTTATTGACACATTAACCCAACAAACATTAGAGCATGATGTGTTAATTGCCCAATTAAATGAATACATGGCGCTAAAACTCGTTTCTAAAAAGGAAAAATTATGATTTTAGATGCACTTGAAGAATATGGTCTGGTTAAACCACTATCCGAAGCAGGGTTTTATTCTACCGACAAGATCAAGCGATTACATGAAAAGATAAAAACGCTTGCTTTGAACTTCGGGAGTTTAATTGCGGTTAGTGGGACAGTCGGATCTGGGAAAACCACATTCATTAATGAACTCATGCATGATCTGAAAAAAGAGGGTAAATGCATTGTCAGTTACTCATACAGTTCTGACAGAGAAGGCGTTAATGTAAAAACCTTACTGACTGCGTTGTTAATTGATGTCAACAAATCAGATAAGCCGTCCCCCACTGCTAATGAAACACGCGATCGCCACCTTGTTAAATTAATGGAAGATAACAACAAGCCGGTTGTTTTGTTTATTGATGAGGCACAAGATTTGCATGGGAATACATTGTCGGCATTAAAAAAATTAGCTGAAATAGCAAAGTTAAGTCGACAAACGTTAACCATTATTTTGGCAGGACAGCCAAAACTTAAAAACACCATTCGCTCACCGAGTATGGAGGAAATTGGTTCAAGAGCGTACGTGGTTGATTTGGACGAGCAGGTAATTGGTAAAAAAGACAAATATTTACAATGGGCGATTAATCAATGCGTTATCAAAGATAAAAAATGGGCGGATGTGATTACACCAGAAGCATTGTCTCATCTAACAGAGCATCTGATCACCCCATTACAAATCATTTCCCATTTTAATCGGGCATTGGAGATTGGTTTTTCAGCAGGCATAAAGCCTATTAATAAGGAAGTTATTGATCAGGTTTTAAAACCACTTGGTAGTTTGCTTGAATCGAAGTATGCCAGGTCAGGCTATAGGATTGGTACATTAGCCAAAATTTTACATACGTCTGAAAGGGAAATAAACCAATGGTTTCTTGGTAAATTGCCAGAGTTGAGGATAACCGAAATCCAAGAAGCGTTGGCGCAGGCCAATGTCATTGTTTAAAATTTAAATTGAATAAAATTATGACGAAAAATATTGCAGGCGATAACTACAAAAAATTTTTGGATGATTTGAAATCACGTGTGGCGACCTCGCGTTATAAAGCCGCCTTGAGCGCCAATCGAGAAATGATCCTTCTTTACCATCATATTGGAACTGAAATTTTAAGATCTCAAGACAAGCATGGTTGGGGGGCTAAAATCATTTCGCAGTTGAGTCGCGATCTGCGATCTGAATTTCCAGAAATGAAAGGATTTAGTCCGCAAAATCTAAAATACATGAAGCGCTTTGCGGAAGAATATAATCTTGAAGAAATTGGTCAACAGGCTGTTGACCAATTGCCTTGGGGTCATAACATCGTATTAATGTATGAAATACAAGATAAAAAAGAGCGTGAATTCTACATCCAAAAGACTAAAGACCATAGTTGGACACGAAACGTTTTATCCATGCAAATAGAAACAAATCTATACAAAAGAGAAGGGAAGGCTATCACCAATTTTAGTGCGAAACTCCCTGCGCCGCACTCTGAACTTGCAAATGCCACACTTCGAAACCCCTATCTGTTTGATTTCTTGAGTCTTGGCAAAGATGCGCATGAACGAGAAGTTGAAAAGGCGTTAGTAGCTCATATTGAACGGTTTTTGATTGAGCTTGGGGAAGGGTTTGCCTTCTTGGGCCGTCAATATCACCTTCAAGTAGAGGATCAAGATTTTTATCTGGA
>CAMDMN010000173.1 GCA_945901965.1 Legionella genomosp. 1
TAGGAATGGTGCTTTATACGGATTATGTTTTTGCTTTTGAGCTAGCAGCGGTTATTTTACTTGTTGCTATAATTGCGGCGATTACTTTGGCTCATCGTCAGCAAATTAGATCAAAACGCCAGAATATTGTTAAACAAATTATGACGCAACGTAATGACCGAGTCGAGTTGGTCAAAATGAAGTCAGAGAGCTGAGCTTAGGGGTGCTTTTTTAATGATACCAACAACACATTATTTAATATTATCTGTGATACTTTTTGCTTTTAGTTTAGTAGGTATTATTTTAAATCGTAGAAACATAATTTTACTACTGGTATGTATAGAATTGATGTTACTGGCAGTTAACACTAACTTTGTTGCGTTTTCACATTATTATGGTGATATTACGGGCCAAGTTTTTGTGTTTTTTATTTTAACTGTTGCTGCGGCAGAAGCAGCGATAGGTTTGGCTATTGTGATGTTGCTATATCGAAATAGTGGCAACATTGATGTAAATAAAATGAATCATTTAAAAGGATAACAACGTGAGTATTTTACAGTGTTGTTTGATTATTGTTTTGGCACCATTAGTAGGCTCAGTGATAGCCGGTTTTTTTCGTAATCAAATTGGCAAGATTGGTGCACATACCATTACCTCTGGATCTGTAGGTTTATCTCTTATTCTATCTATTTATGTTGCCAAGATGATTTTAACTGGCGCATCACCTACTCTAAACACTAATTTATATACATGGGTTAGTGGTGGCGATCTTTTCCCATTTGCTTTTCACATTGGATTTTTAATTGATCCTCTTACAGTTCTTATGATGGTTATAGTTACATTTGTTTCTTTTTTAGTGCATATATATACCATTGGCTATATGGCTGATGATCCGGGTTATCAACGTTTTTTTAGTTATATATCATTATTTACCTTTATGATGCTTATGTTAATAACAGGAAATAACTTTCTACAATTATTTTTTGGCTGGGAAGGTGTTGGTTTAGTTTCCTATTTATTAATTGGTTTCTGGTATGAGAAAGAGTCAGCTATTGAAGGTAGCTTAAAGGCATTTTTGGTCAATCGTGTTGGTGATTTTGGTTTTATCATCGGCATTGGGTTAGTATTAGCATATGCTGGAAGTCTTGATTATGAAACAGTATTTAGAAATTCTTCCTCGTTAGCGACTCAAACGATAGAGATATTTTCTGGACACAGCTGGTCTGTGCTTACTGTTATCTGCATATTTCTATTTATAGGTGCGATGGGAAAATCAGCTCAAGTACCTTTACATGTTTGGTTGCCAGAATCAATGGAAGGCCCTACACCAATTTCTGCTTTAATCCATGCTGCAACTATGGTTACTGCTGGAGTATTTATGGTGGCGCGGATTTCGCCATTAATTGAATTATCAACAACAGCATTAAGTTTTGTTTTAGTAGTTGGTGCCACTGGCGCGCTATTTACAGGTATTCTTGCAATTGTTATGAATGACATAAAGCGAGTTATTGCTTATTCTACTTTGTCGCAACTTGGCTATATGATGGTTGCCATGGGTGCGTCAGCATATAGTGCTGGACTATTCCATTTAACAACACATGCATGTTTTAAAGCGCTTTTATTCCTTGGCGCAGGCTCAGTTATTATGGGTATGCATCATGAGCAAGACATGCGAAAAATGGGTGGATTATGGCGAAAAATGCCAATAACATACGTTACATTTTTGATTGGTAGTTTAGCTCTTTGCGCAATACCACCATTTGCAGGCTTTTATTCAAAAGATACTATTATTGAAGCTGTAGGATTATCTACAACGCCTGGTGGATCTTATGCTTATTTCTGTGTGGTTATGGGTGCCATGTGCACAGCTATATATTCATTCCGTGCATTATTTATGACTTTCCATGGAAAACCACGTATGGACGAAGAGACTTTATCTCACGTTCATGAATCTCCATGGGTGATTTTATTCCCGCTGATAATACTTGCAATTGCGTCTATAGTTGTAGGGTATCTACTTTACATGCCAATGCTATTTGATAACCCAACATTACTAAGCACGTCTTTATTTATACTTCCAGAGCATAATGTTTTGGCAGAAATAGCCAAAGAAGTTAGTTCACCTTGGATGTCTATGTTAGAAGCACCGCATTCATTGGTATTTTGGTTAACTCTATTGGGAATATTTATTGCATATTTATGTTATGTCCTTATTCCATCTATACCTAACTTCATAGTTAAACATTTTAATATTATTTATCGTATTTTGATGGATAAATATGGCTTTGATGCATTCAATGACTTTGTGTTTGTTCGCGGTACAAAAGCACTCGGTCGAATGTTTTATAATGTTAGTGATAAAAAATTAATTGATGGGTTTTTTGTTAATGGAACTGGTCGTACGGTAAGCTGGTTTGCGACTAAAGGTCGGCTAATTCAAGATGGTTATTTAAATCATTATATAGCTGTAATGGTATTAGGAGTCTTTGGATTTCTATGCTGGTTAATATTATAGATAAGAATCTACGCTAAATGAAAAGTCAGATTTTTGCGAAGATTTTGATAGAACTAAATAGGTGAGGGTATGTATCATTTTCTCAATCTCTTAATATGGTTGCCAATTTTAGGCGGCGTTTTTATTTTCCTTACAGGTAATGATAAGAACCCTAATGTTTCGCGATATTTATCACTTTTTATTGTGCTTTTAACATTATTGCTTTGCATCCCGATGTTTTTTGCTTTTGACGTTAATTTAGCTGATATGCAATTTGTGGAAGATATCCCCTGGTTACCTGCATTTGGTATTAGCTATAGTCTTGGTATTGATGGATTTTCTTTGCTTCTCATTGCGTTGTCTATATTTACTAATTTAATAGTTATTTTAGCTACCTGGAATAGTATAAAAATACGCGTGGCACAATATTTAGCGGCATTTTTAATTATGCAAGGTTTATTAGTAGGAGTATTTGCAGCCCTTGATGCCATTGTATTTTATATATTTTGGGAAGCAACCTTAGTTCCTATGTATCTTATTATTGGTATTTGGGGATCAGACAATCGAGTTTATGCTGCCATTAAATTCTTTTTATATACTTTCTTAGGGTCAGTTTTAATGCTGGCTTCGTTTTTATATTTAGGCTACCTTTCAGGATCGTTTAACATAGAAACAATGTATGCAATAAAATTATCTATGACAGCACAGACGCTGATTTTTATCTCATTCTTCTTAGGCTTTGCCATTAAAATTCCGATGTTTCCAGTTCATACCTGGTTACCTGACGCACATACCGAAGCACCAGCTGGAGGCTCTATTGTTTTAGCGGCAATATTATTAAAGTTAGGTGCTTATGGTTTTATTCGTTTTGCTTTGCCAATTGTGCCAGATGCATGTAGTAAGTATGCCATAGTGATGGTGGTCTTATCTTTAATTGCAATAATTTATGTAGGTTTAATTGCTATTATTCAGCAAGATATGAAAAAGTTGATTGCATATTCATCTATATCACATATGGGCTTTGTAACTCTTGGTTGCTTTGCTATTTTTGCAGTTGCTGAACATTCAAGTTTATCTAATGCAGGATTAGTGCTTGAGGGCGCAATTGTTGTAATGATTTCTCATGCTTTTGTATCCGCTGCTATGTTTGCGGGAGTTGGCTTTATTTATGATAGGATGCATACTCGCCAGGTTAATGACTTTGGCGGTATTGTGAATACCATGCCAATGTTTGCTTCCTTTTTTATGCTATTTGCAATGGCTAATGCGGGCTTACCTGGAACTTCTGGTTTTGTCGGAGAGTTTATGGTGATCCTTGGATCTATTAAAGCAGGCTTTTGGATTGCTTTTTGGGCAGCTACTACTTTAATAATTGGTGCAGCATATACATTATGGATGTATAAGCGAGTTATATTTGGCCCTATTGTTAATAAAAAAGTTGCAGAATTAAAAGATCTTTGTGGCTTTGAGCTTAGTGCTTATGTGCTTTTAGCTATTATGGTTGTGGCAATGGGTGTTTATCCTAAACCACTACTTACATATATACATCAAACTGTAAGTAATACTTTAGCTTATGCTGATAAAT
Source organism: Legionella genomosp. 1 (assembly GCA_945901965.1). GTDB lineage: Bacteria > Pseudomonadota > Gammaproteobacteria > Legionellales > Legionellaceae > CAMDMN01. The sequence continues at coordinate 4,059 of CAMDMN010000173.1, forward strand.
CAAAATTCTAAGGTTAAAAAAAGATGACAGGATTATTAGATAATATATATTTAGCAACACCAGAAATAATAATATTAGTAACAGCGTGTACAGCGTTATTAGCAGATTTATTTTTACGTGATCGATGCAAATCAATAGCTTTTATGATTGCAATAACCGGGTTAATATCTGCCGCTATTGTTAGCTATTTATTTATAGGACAGTATTCTGTTGTAATTTTCAATGGATTATTCATCTCTGATGATGTCGCACAGGTAATGAAACTATTTATATTTATATCAGTATTTTTAAGTTTTTATTATTCAAAACATTATATTGAAGAGCGGCAAATGCCCTCAGGTGATTACTATTTACTTGGTTTATTCTCAACGTTAGGGATGATTACTCTAGTATCTGCGCATTCTTTATTAACTATATATTTAGGTCTTGAGCTACTATCTCTGCCACTTTATGCAATGACAGCAATTAGACGAACTAATAGAGATTCATCCGAAGCTGCAATGAAGTATTTTGTGATGGGTGCTATTGCGTCAGGCATGCTTCTTTATGGTATTTCATTATTATATGGCGCGACAGGTGCGCTTGATTTGCATGATATATCTATTGCGGTTGCTAAAGATTGGAAATTGGAGTCTGGATTACTTTCATTTGCTTTGGTATTTATATTGGCAGGAGTTGGGTTTAAATTAGCAGCTATGCCATTTCATATGTGGGTACCTGATGTTTATCAAGGAGCTCCGACTTCTGTAACCTTATTTATTGGAACGGCACCTAAAATAGCAGCTATAGGCATGGCATTAAGGATCCTAAATTTAGGTTTACAAGATATAGCTATGCAATGGCAGCAGCTTATATTAATCATGGCGCTATTATCAGCAGGTCTTGGAAATTTATTTGCTATCACCCAAAACAATATTAAAAGATTACTTGCATATTCTGCAATATCACATATGGGTTATGCTTTATTTGGCATACTAGCAGCAACAGCAAGTGGATATGCCGCAGCTTTATATTATGTACTGGTATATTCTATTATGTCAGCATCAGCATTCGGGATAATTATTTTATTATCGCGTGCAGGCGTTGAGATCGAGAATGTTGACGACTTGAAGGGTTTGAATAAACGAAGTCCTTGGCTTGCCTTTATGCTAATGATTGTAATGTTATCAATGGCTGGGATTCCAC
>CAMDMN010000174.1 GCA_945901965.1 Legionella genomosp. 1
TGATTTTAATCGCACAAATTAACGTTAAATTGAATTTATAGAGACCATTTTTGACAAAGACTTTTGTCAGGTAAATATCACCTGAATGTTGTAAATTTTATTTCATACTATAATTAAAGTGTAATTTTTATAAATGGAGAGACACTATGGATGGTAAATATTCTGTTTTATTAGTCGAAGATAATTATATAGCTATGATGACCGAAAAAGCGATGCTTGAACATTTGAATTGCGAGGTTGTTTGTGCCCAGGATGGAAAAGAAGCTATAGATGCGGCGACTGTGGGGCAATATGAATTAATTTTAATGGATATTGGATTACCCAATATTGATGGCATTGAGGCAAGCCAAAAAATCAGGGATTTAGGCATTAAAACAGCAAATGGATCTTCTGTGCCTATTGTAGCGGTTACAGGAAATAATGATCCTCTGCAACGAGATAAATGTTTTAAAGTAGGAATGAATGATGTTATTGGTAAACCACTTACATTAGAAATAGCCCAGGAAATTTTAACAAATCACATTCATAAATAGTAAGCTAATATTTAACAGGTAATGTTAATGTAAATATTGAGCCTTTGCCAAGCTCAGATTTTACTGTAATTTTTCCATGCAGTGCTGTGGCATCAATCTTTGAAATATAAAGCCCAAGACCCATTCCTTTGAATTCCTCTCCATATTTATTTGAACGAGATAATTTAGTAAATTTCTCAAAAATATATTCTAATTGATTAGTTGGTATGCCAATACCGGTATCTATTATACTAATTACAAATGAGTTTTTATTGCGTGTAACATTAACAGTAACACTACCCATTTCTGTAAAATTAACGGCATTACCAATTAGACTGATTAAAATTAAATGCAGTTTTAAATTATCTGTTGCGATTGGTCCTGTTTCTTCTCGTGATGGGGAATTAATATAAAATTTTAATTTTTTAATATGTATTGTAGCCAACAATAGATCTTTTATTTTTTCCAACTCATCCTGGATAAAAAAAGTTTCTATTTTAAGCTGTTGATGAGTCGCAAGTGCATCAAAAATTCGATTGTGAATAGCCTCCCATTTCCCGCAGCTTTTTACCATTATCTCCAGCCAATTTTTTATTTCCGGATATTTATCCTTGTAAAGTGAATGGAGTAAATTGGCAATGCCCCCAATTCCTGAAAATGGTGTCCTAAGATCATGTTCCATATTGCTAATAAAATCATTTTTGGCCATTTCAGCTTTTTTACGTGCTGTTATGTCTTTTGATATACCTATCAAACCTATTATTTTTCCATTATCATCATATAGCGGGCTTTTTACAGATTCAAAAATTGCAGTTTCGCCATTTGGTAGTAAAATTTGCTCCTCAATTGGGTGAGCTTCATCTATGATAAGCTCACCAGATATGACCTGTTTATCAATGTTTCGTAATTTGGTTGCTTCCTTTTTTTTTAATAAATCAAAATCTGTTTTACCTATTATTTCATTAGGTGTTGAAAAACCAATTATTTTTGCCTGTGACTCATTACATCCAAGGTAAACACCATCAATATCTTTGCAATAAACCAAGCCAGGCATTTTTGAAATAACTTTTTCTAAAAAAATAATTCTATCCTGAATATTTTTATTCATGCTTTTCCGGCATTGCCTAGTTTTAATATATCTGATGGTTTAGCTTAAACTCTAGCAAATGTAAGATGAATAGTCAGCTTAATTTAACAAGCCTGAAAAATGTTTTTTAATCAATATCCTCCAGCCAGCTGGATCTAAGATTTACTTCAATCCAATCATTAATTGTTTCAGTATGCCAAGCCAAAGTAGTACCATTTAACTTAACAGGAGCAGGAAATTTTCCATCCATCCACCAGCGTCTTAAGGTTAGTCTGTTTCTACCAATGATCTTTTCAAGGTCATTAATAAAAAGAACGCGCTGTGATAAATTATTTATTTTTATATTATTCATGCTTACATCCTATGTACATATTTAACAAAACTATGAGCGAATGGATTATTAATCCTTGCGATTTATTTAACATTTCCAACATCAATCGAAACAAATATTAATACAATGTTAATATAGTTATCAATTACTATTTTAGTAGTTATACCAACAATATATGATATGATAGTGAATGATATTGAATTATATGATATATTTTTTAAAAACTTTAATAATAAAAGGATAAAATCATGCCTACTAGTCCCTATGACTCGTTTGCTAATCGCCTAATTCAGACTTTAAAAGATAAAGGGCATTCTGCATCACGTTCACCAAGTGGCATTTGCATTAAAACACTAGCCCAATTTACTGGTGCGTCAGAACAAATTTGCCGCAGGTATATTCGCGGTGATGCCTTGCCTGATTATGAAAAAGTGAAGCAACTGTCGGCGCATCTGCAAGTTAATCCAGGTTGGTTACTGTTTGGAGACGATCCTCATGCAAGAAAATTAAAAAATGACAGTGATGAAACCATACTTCACTACATACTAAAGAAAAGCCATCACTTATACCCAATCTCACAGAACAATAATGACGAATACGCTGACTTTGTGTTAGAATTAATCAAGGAGGTGCGTTCAATCGACACTTCGGAAAATAATTTACTAAAAATCATTGACTTAGCCATCGGATCTATTTCTTCCTATGAAGAAAAAAGAGGTAAGCAGAGTCATGCTGTTTGAGATGTTGCGTTATATGGATGTACCTGTTATTGAAATAAAGCTTCACCCTCGAGCCAAGGATTTTCTTTTTGAGCACTATGTGTCATTAAGCAAAATATTTTCAAATGTCTTAGGACTATTTGAAACAGACTATCTTTCTATTGCCCTAATCAATCAGGCAGATCAACTATTTATTCTGTCTTCCAACCCATCTATTGAACAAAATTTAATAGAAAAAGAGCTATGGCAATATGACGGAAGCTACCAGTCAGACTTTATTTTTCAGGATCAACCCAGCTTGTGGTCAGAGTTGTATCATCCTCAATACACAAACCAATTAAAACAATACAAACAAGAAAATTTAAGTTTAGTTACAGGTATAAGCATACCCACTAATATTGACCTATATAGAGCCGTATTTTTATTTGGATTTAAATCTATTCAGCCATTAATTCAACAAAAAACAAGTAGTCAATGTAAAAAATTATTGGCTATAGGAAAATACTGCTTAAATGAAATCAGAGCAAAAATTCCTTTTCCTGATCAGCAGAAACACGTTACAAACAAACCTAAATTAACATTAATCATTAATAATGAGGACAACTTATGAATACACTTCTGGAGAAAAATAATCCTATTTTAAGGCAAGTTGCAGAACCAGTAGAAGAGTCCGAATTTAAAAGCTCATGGTTAAAAAAATTGATTGATACCATGCTTGCAATTATGGCAGAAAAAGGCGCTGTCGGAGTAGCTGCACCACAAATAGGAGTTAGCAAAAGAGTAATCGTATTTGGAACAAATCATAGCAAACGACGCAACCCAGAGCACCCAATAGAAGACACCATATTAATTAATCCTGCATTGAAAATATTATCTGAAGAAATTCAAACAGATTATGAAGGTTGTTTAAATTGTGGTGAGCTAATGGGAGAGGTACCAAGAGCCATGGAAATTGAATACAGTGGTTTCGATCTGGATGGGAAAAAAGTGGTTAAGAAAGCATCAGGATTAGAAGCACGCATTCTCCAACACGAGATAGATCACCTTAACGGCTTTTTGTTTTTTGATCATGTTGAAGATGAAGAGACACTGACTACGATGAGCGCGTTACAAAAAAAATAGGATAATCCTCATGAAGCACAGCACTCGAATTATTTTAGCAGGAACATTAGGAAATCTGATCGAGTCTTTTGACATGGCTATCTGTGGTTTATTGTCTGTCTATTTAGCTAAATATTTAATTGGCAACGAATCCAAAGGATTATTCATAGTATTTTTAACATTCTTTGCTGGATATATAGCCAGGCCAATAGGTGCCATGTTTATGGGTATGCTTTCTGATCTATATGGTAGAAAGATCATCCTTGCCGGATCTATTCTTGCTATGGGCATTTCTACAAGTTTAATTGGCTTCCTACCATCTCACGGTACAATAGGGATGGCATCTGTATTTCTTTTACTACTGCTAAGAATAATACAAAGCTTTTCCAGTGGCGCAGAATACTTAAATTCCTCTGCATATCTTATTGAAAATGCTGAGAAATCAAAAAAAGGCTTTTCCGGAAGCTGGGCATCTTTTGGCGCGATGTCGGGGATACTCATTGCTTCTCTGGTAGCTCTTGCTGTTACATATTTCACAAAGAACTACCCAGAGCTTGATTGGTTTATCTGGCGCGTGCCCTTTATGCTTGCACTCTTCGGTTCGTCTATTGGTTTATATATACGCTTGTGTATTCCTGAAAGCATGGAATACGTCATGTACTATGCTGATAGACCAAAACCTAAAGCAAAGAATTTATTTAGTGAATCCTATCAATATATTAAAGAAAACAAGATGCAATCACTCTATGTTTTTATTTTAAGTTCTTTGGGTGTAACTACTACGTTCCAGATTTATATTTATGGCCCTATGCAAGCTCATATATATGGAAATTTTAGCGATCATGAAATCATTATATCTAACATTATTTCATTGCTTGTTCTTCTATGTGTATTTCCTCTAGTTGGCAAGTTATCTGATAGAATAAATAAAGAAAAAATTGTGGTTGCGGCAAGCCTTGGCTTCTTAATTCTATCACAACCATTTTTCTATTTTTTATCACACGGTGATATTCATCAACTAGTCCTTAGCCAAGCCTTAATTGCTATCCCAGCTGGAGCTTATTATGCAACAGTACCAGTGATATTGACTGAAATATTTCCAATTCAATTGCGATGCACCATTCTATCTTTCCTATATTCAATTGCAGCCAGTCTCTCTGCTGGATTAGCCCCATTATTATCACTAATTTTAGTGAAAAAAACCCAAATTTCTGTATCACCTTCGATATTGATGATAATTTTAGTTATTTCTACTTGGGGAGTTATAGGATTTAAAAGGAACAAATGTAAACTATATAATGCTATCCCCTCCAGTTAAAATGATTGAGATTAGAAAAATAAAATATATTTATCTGAATAAGAATTTCTTAAAATCATTTTGATAAGCACTACAAATTGAATCGGCATTAGACTGAATAATATTCAATCTTTTATTACCATATTTATGGGGATTAACATCCAATAAATCCTTGCACTCACTCTGAAGTTTTT